>JACMMM010000823.1 GCA_014379065.1 Saprospiraceae bacterium | reverse complement strand
GTCTGTTGAATTTGCTACTCCATTGTTAGGCTGGTAACTGCCCCAACGGTTGTAGGCTTTCAAATCGTAGGGGGGGTTTATGTCCTTGCCACTCAAGCGTTTATTGTATTCAAATACATAGGGCGAAAGTTTTCCTTTTTGGGATATGCCGTTGGTGAACCAGACCTTTTTTAAGGTCAATTTGCCATTGATTCCACCATTTGGAATGCCACTACAAATAGATTGATCGTATTGGAACCACACGCTTTTGATGGGCGTGGCCGTATTGTTATTCACTAAACGGTCTGGCCTTGAAAACAAGGTGATTCGGTCCAGCCGAGGTAGTTTCTGACCCGTTGCGCTTTGGCCATCTGTGCGGGCGTTTTGATCGTAGTAAAATTCAGCGACCTGGGTTTTGCTTTCCACTGAATGCAGAATCCAGTATTCCTTTTTTCCAGAAACGTAATTTGCTTTGTCATCTTGGCCATCGGATTTGAAACCTTCGTTGAAATTGGCAACTGGCTGATTAACATTTGGGTTCTGGCTCGTTCCAATCTCATTGTAATAGGGCACTCGCCAAGCATAGTCGGCATGAACCCGGTGGTAGTTGAACTTGGTGTATGTCCCGTGATCGTCCGTCGTAGGCCCGTTTCCCGTCAGGTCAACGTAATCCTGCGAAACAATGGCCGTAAGCAGGTACGAATGGGCGTAGGCCGGCATGATGATTTTGTTGTAATAGTTTTCCTCACCCTTACTGTTTTGGTCAGAGTCGTCTGTTCCGGGATTAAATCTTACCAAGCCTGTGCCGCAATCCGAGAAAGATCCATCAACACTGAAACTGACTTCATTCTGCTCGGTGTTGTAAGCAGGGATTCCATAAAAATAGCGCAGACCGTCTTGTCTAAGTACACTGACTTCAGAAAGGTGGTGAGCAGGGCGGTTGAAATCCGAAACAGTTGTCCCTCCAGTCCGGGAGAGTTTTTGTGGAAGGGTTGTGAAATTATTGATGGGGTAATTTAGAATAGAAGGTTCGAGGCCAAAATGTTGGGCTTCACCTGCCGTGAGGTATGCAATGGATTGGTTTCGGCGCTCGCGAGCGTTTCGCTTTGTTTGGTTTATCCCGTATGTTGAATTATTCGGTGCGACCCAGTTTTTGGTCGCCTGGACGTTCATGTCAGTGATCCCGCCTTTTTCAATATCAATACGAAGGGCCTCAGTGCCGCCGTTATTGGTGAAAAATGCAGGATCTGTTTCTACTGACTTTTCTCCTGCAATTTTGAAATAGGCTGGTTCAAAATTTGGGTCATTGACATGATTGCCCTGTGACTTGAAATCAATTTCCGGACCGGCATCATTGTCATCTTCCCAACGCCCGCTGCGTGAATCAGTTACGCTCAACTTTATATCACCACCAAAGTGGATTCCCGGGGGGGCTCCGATACCAATTTCAAAACCAGTGTTAGCCCCTCCGGCGAAGTTTTGCACGCGCGGGTCAGAAAGCAGCCCCATGTCGCCACGTTTCAATTGATAGCTACCAGCAATGCCTTGACCGGTCACTCCGTAGATGTCGTTGGTGAACACTACTGGGGGCAGATGCTTGGTGTTTTTGGTGAATGGACCGTCTTTTTCGCGATTGAAATCCATTAAGGCGTTGGCATTTCCAGCCCCGTTTTGGGCATATAGAAAGCCGAAAGCTCGGTTTTGGGTTTTTGTTTCAAGCAAAGACTGCTGAGAAAAATAGCCCCTCGCCGTTCCGCCGAAGTGGAGGCCAATGGCTTCCATGCCAAAAGTAAAGGCTCCTGAGTACGACAAATTGAGAAAAGGGAGTGTCGCAGAAGGAGAATAACTTGGGGTTGCAAAGGAAAACGTGCTGGTTCCGTCGAGCAAGCCGATATCTTTTGCGGCTTTGGTAAGTTTACGGGCTGCTTTCCCTACAGCATTTTTTGCGTTTTTGTCGGTACCAACCTTTGCACCAAAAGTAAGGGCTGTTAGTCCGTCGCGTGAGTTGATCGTGTTGCCGATACTTAAGCCACCATTCAGGCTTCCTCTGTCCGAACCTTTCTCTGATTTGGCTTGCTTTGCCGAGAAATTCATGCTCGGCGAAAGACTGATGCCCTGTTGGGAATTGGCCGTCAAGCCAAGTCCAAAAGAGGCTGTGTTAGAACCTTTTTCACCAGCACTAAAACCGGGCGATATGCCAAACTCGAAGCCCACGCCATTGTAGTTATTGTAAAAAACGCCCATGTTCGAGGAAAGGCTGAGCGTTCCATTCTTGGGTTTGGAGACCCCAAACAGTTCAATTTTAGGCCCGAAAGAGCCGCCAAACGTGCGATTCGGTTTGAGGTTGAATTCTTTTTTTACCTCGTCCCCAGAAAAATCATCGGGTAGCCCGCGCATATTCCGGTTCACCACGCCAGGGTTTATGTTCCAGCCAAGACCGCAGACCGTGGCCTCATCATCAGGTGTGCTTCCGGAATGATACGCCAGGTTTATCGGATATCCCCCCACCTCCAACAACGGGATATTATACGTAAAACTCCCGCTCGACACATCCACCATTTCAGATGTGCCAATCGGCTCGAAACTCTGTACCTCAGGTTGCGATGGGCCGCCAGTGAGCGCGTAGGAATAATATGGAGTGAAAAGTTGTGCCGTAATCGTAAAGATCAAAAACCATGCGGCACGGCGCTTGGAAGAAAGGGAGAGGTGCATCATAAATTCAGTTTGGCAATAGGTTCTGAATGATAATTTCGATAAGGTTCTTAAAGGCAGTAATCTGGCGGCAATATTAACTAATTTTAACAAAAATAATTTTTTTATCAAGTATGCACGTATTTCAAATGGGTATATTTTGGTATTATGTGTTTTTTGTCTAAAAAAATCTTCTAGGAGATAGAAATACATTCGAAGATTTGGAATTTTAAATAAAGCACTAATATATTTGGCCTTCCCATGTGTCGGCTCAAGGGTTTCCGATCCGGCCGATGCCCGACGTTATTAAACTAAAAAACCCAAATCATGAACAGCCAAACAACCAACAAATCAATTAGCGCAAAAGCAAAAGATTACCTCGATTTTGACCACGTGCCCGATCTCTTAGCGGAATTGCGCTCTAAAGAATACCCTGTTTCCGATATTTTTTGCAAAGACCCCAAGACTGGCCGCACCTTGTACTTTGTGGACTTGGTACAGCAGGGTGGCGGGGTCTTGGGTATTGCTTTGGTGGGTTACACCATGGCACTTGAGGCGGCCGGGATCCGCTTTTTAAGCCTCGCGGGCACTTCTGCTGGCGCCATTAATACCGTGTTGATGGCAGGCTGTGGCAAACCTGTGGAGGAAAGGAGCGGTGTGATTTTGGAGGAGATATGCAAAAAGGAGTTTTATGAATTTGTTGATCCCGGACGGCGGGTATTATTGCCCGTAAAAGGTCTTTTGAGCAAAAACCCAGTAGTCAAGCTAATTTCCGGGATCGGTTTAGTCCTGTTAAACTTGCCAGGCTTGCTCAAAAGAGGCTTGTGTACAGGCAATGCATTCGAGCAATGGGTAGAGAAAGTTTTGAAAAATCAAAAGATAGAATCTGTGGACCAGCTCATTAAACAAATGAACGACTTGCCTAAAGGATTGAAAATAAGGCCGCACAAAAAACGGGCACGAAATGCTCATAAAGGAGAGGTATATGCTCATCTGGCGATTGTTGCTGCGGATGTTACTACTCAAACCAAGGTGGAATTTCCCAGGATGGCGGAGTTGTATGTGCCGACAAAACCAGATGTGCCAGTCGTGGAAGGGATGTATGGACACCTCGAATTATCGCCCAAGGACATGGTGCGGGCATCTATGGCCATCCCTATGTTTTTTCGGCCTAAAGTATTCACACCATCACAAAACGGCGAAGCTACCAAAGAAAAATGGAGAAAAATGGCCGAGTTTCATGGTGAGATACCCACCATGGTTCGAATGGTGGATGGGGGCATCATGTCCAATTTCCCCATTGATCTTTTTCACGTAATTGACAGTACCCCTAAGCGACCCACTTTTGGCATACGGCTTGGGTTGAACCGGAATAAAGCTTCTGGAACAGGTCGCCTTTTGTCCCATGCTGCTGCAATCTTCAATGGGGCCAGAAACCTGCGCGATTTTGAATTCCTTTTTAAAAACGAGGATTACAAACACCTTGTCCAATACATAGATACGGCAGACTACAATTGGCTTAATTTTTCTATTTCAAAGGAAGAAAAACAACAACTGTTTCAATTGGGTGTAAAGGCGGCGTATGAATTCTTGGAAGGCTCAAAAAAGGGTGAGAAAACGGTAGCGGGTATAACAGAAAGAAATGCATTCAATTGGAAAGAATACCAATCTATCAGACGCCGCATCATCTTCTCTTCTTCTTCTGACCGTCTTGAATCGCTATGGAGCAAAGAAGACGCTATTAGAAAGTTGGGCTTGGACGAAGAAATGGTTTTAAAACCAGGTGACGCTACTACATACGAAATTGAAGAGCTAAAGGCAAGGGTGCCAGAACCAGCAAAAAATTGGTTTCCTGACAACTTTATATCTTTTAACAAAAATCTAAAAATCATACATGCTTATACCAAAAAATTTGGAACAGTCAAAATCCTATGGGTAGACGATGATCCCGCCAATGATTTTTTTGAGCTGAGTGTGTTGCGAGCTTTGGAAATTAAATACGCCACTGCCATGAGCAACAACGAAGCAATTGCCAAGCTACAAGGGAATCCTGATATTCTGCTCATTGTCACAGACTCCCATCGGCAAAATGATCCAAATGAGGGACTGAAACTGTGCAAAAAACTTATGGAGAAAGGATGTCCGCTTCCCATTCTATTGCATTCTGTATCTAAGTCTACCAAGTATGTGTACAAGAAGCAAGAAAACGCTGAGAAAAAAGCCCTTTTTGTAAAACAGATTCAAGACAAGTATTCCACGCTCATTAGAGGCAATTTTATTGATGCGCGGGAACTGATAATTGCCGTAGTTGAAGAATTGGCCAAGGCAATTTCAAACAAGCATAAAAAGTAAGGCCATAAAAAATACCAATACAAATGTCACACGTAACCGGAACACTCCAACCCGTCAACCCATTTATAGGCATTGGGCCAGATTACGGGAACAACGCCCACAACCTTACCCCAATCCCAGCCCCTGTGCCTACAACCCCACCGGGCGGCATCAAATTCGTCATGCTGCATTTTACCAATGCCAGCCTGCCAGCCAGTAACCGTCTGGAGGTAGATTTAGGCTATGGAATGGACGTGTTTACGGCGGCTGATGGCCCGGATTTCTGGACAAGACCGATCAATGTCCGTGCATTCGCAGATGGCCGGGTGCCGATCAGTTATATTACAGACGGCGCAGCAAATGGGGGTGTCCGTTTAGTAGGGTATGGGCGCGGAGAAAGGCAGACAAAAGACCCTGGGCCTGATTACACCTCGCCTTTATATGATTGTTATACGAACTGCGACCCTTTTTTAATAGATGGCAATTATACAGAACCCCAATATGCCCATCGTTGGTATTGTAATACTCCGGGCAATCTTCCACCCAACTGGGAGAACATTGGCTGCTTCCCGGAGGCAGATATTCGCCGTCAAGTAGCCCGCAGTGTCTGTATGCTTGTGATGGTACACGGCGATCATGTTTCTACCTGTACAGGTACGCTGATTGCTCCCGATTTGGTTATTTCGGCAGGCCATTGCGTGACTAGCCCCAATACCGAAGTGCCTACGGCATCTGTCATTTTTGATTATGAGACGGGCTGTGGCGGTGAGAAGCCTGTAGGCTACAATCCTGTGGTATGCAAGGTGTTGCGACATGTGAAATATGGTACCTTGGCTGGATCTTCGACAGATTATATATTGCTCCAAATCAAGACCCCCCCAGAAGGCCTCGGCATTCCGGTTATTCCATTTAGAAATAGCCTGCCGGCTATTGGCGAGCAGGTCTTCGGGGTACACCACCCCAATGGCGCGGTGAAAAAGATTTCGAGAAGGCATACAGAATATGCCACCGTCTTCAGCAATTCTCCTTATGTTAGCGTAAGTCTGGATGTTGCAGGAGGTAGTTCTGGTTCAGGGCTATTTGATACTGCTGGACGTTTTTTGGGTGTGCTTTCCAATGGCCCAGCCTGCGAGTTAGGCTATGCACCCACCCCTACCATCCTTCGAGACATAGCAAACCACCCGGTACTGTCGCCTGCACGAGATGTGATGATTGTATTTGACCGATCTGGTAGCATGGCCATGGCTGCCGGCACAGGGCGCAGCAAGATAGAAGAGGCCCAAGATGCCGCTTCTCTGTTTGTGCAATTGGTGCGCAGCGATATGGGCAACCGAGTAGGTTTGGTGACTTTTAGTACAACGGCTGCCAACCCAGTGGAAGATAGCCTGTCCAACGTGACAGCGGCGCACAAAACAACCTTGATCGGACCATCGCCCTTTGTCGGAGGTATTGTAGGGAGCATCGTGCCGGACAACATGACCTCTATCGGCGATGGATTGCAAGCCGGGCGAGCACAACTACCGGCTCCTGGATCTACCCCCAACCGACCGACTATCTTATTGTTGACGGATGGACTGCAAAATACGCCGCCAATGATCGAGGATGTGGATGCATCTTTAAGTGGGGTGGATGTCCACGCCATCGGTTTCGGTACAGAATCAAGCCTTAATGGAGGGTTGCTGACCCATTTGGCCCAAACGCACAATGGCCTCTATATGCGGGCTGGCGACGGGCTAGCGTTGAAAAAATTCTTTGCACTTTCTTTTGGGAACATTTTTGAAGCAGGCACTTTGCTCGACCCTGAGTTTTTTCTAAAGGCTAGCGATCAAGCGGCAAGGCCAGTGCCATTCACGATTTGCGAAGAAGCAGAATTTACGGTAGTGCTGGGTTGGGATAAGGAATCAGCCCCACTTTATTTATGGCTAACAACGCCTGGCGGGCAGATTGTGAACAGTAGTACGGCTGGCGTTACTGCTTCGTATGGCCGAACCTGGGCATTTATGCGTGTTGCCTTGCCAGTACTAGGTGAACAAAGCGGCTTGTGGAACATATATGTGGCACGCCCAGGTTTAGGGGAAGAATTTCCAGCAGAGGGTATAGATGTACGCTATTTCCTAAACGTGGTGGCAAAAGATGGACCTACTTTCCGGCTGCGTAACAGCCAAAAAGTCTACTACACCGGGGAGCCTTATAATCCTCTTGTAACATTGGTTAAATCTGACGGATTTCCGCCCCACGACGCGGTTGTGCGGGTCACCGTGACCAAACCGGCTACCAGCATTGGATCATTACTGGCCCAGTCTGGATTGCAACAATCCATAGATGTTGACGGTGATACCCTTCCAGCGCGATATCGCACATTGCAACAGTTGGAACAAGTATCTGGAGCTCCGACTATATCATTTGTAGAGGAAACATTTGAACTCTATGATAATAGTATCCATGAGGCGGGTGCTATGGAACCCGATGGTATTTTTGGCCATATTCTGCCGGATTTATTTAAACATGAAGGGAACTACACTTTTCATGCGGTAGCAAATTATGGGCACGATTGTGTGGGTCGGCGGGAGCTTAACTGGTCTGTATATGTAGACACTGGCATTGATCCCGGGCAGTCTGTTTCGACCAGTACGGTCATTGGCAATCAACCAGATGGCAAGCAAGTAATTGAGGTAGATTTTACCCCGCGCGATCGTTTTAGCAATCCCTTAGGCCCTGGTCGGCTTGATGGTTTTACTTTAACACGCCCCGGTGGTTCGGTGGTAAATGAAATAAGAGACAACAATGATGGTACTTACTCTACCACAGTGGTTCATGATCCGGCAATGGGCAGTTTCCCAGGGTTTACACTTGGGCAGGAGGGACGTAACAGTATAACTGTGGGCCAAGTTGCCCCGATTCAGCCTGATGCATCAAAATGGAAGTGTTTATTTTGGGTTGTGTTACTGATGCTCATTATCACGTTGATAGTATTGGCGGTTATTGTCTTTTGAATTGCTGTGATATAACAATTTTAAGGTCAAATTGCGGATTCGTAATATTGACCACTACAGACTGAAATCCTTGATACAACCCACAATAGCTACCAACTGTCCGACAATTTGTACGCATCAATAACAGCCAACTCGCCTTCTTTGCCTGGCAAAGAATTCCCGTGTTCCATCCCCAAAATCCCCGCATACCCCTTGTCATGTATGTGCTTGAAAATATTCTTGTAATTGATCTCCCCCGTAGTCGGCTCTTTTCGCCCAGGATTGTCGCCAATTTGGAAATAGGCGGTTTCGTCCCAAGCCAGGTCAATGTTCGGGATGAGGTTGCCGATCTGGATTTGGGCGTGGTAAATATCGTACAGGATTTTGCAAGAAGGGCTGTCCACGGCTTTGCAGATGAGATAGGCCTGCGGAACGTCGATGAGGAAAAGTCCGGGATGGTCGCGGAAGTTGAGGGGTTCTAAAACCATGATTAATCCATGCGGTTCGAGGATTTCGGCAGCGCGTTTGAGGGATTCTACTACATGAGCAGTTTGGTAGTCTTTGTTCAAACGAAGGTCAAGATGGCCCGGAACGACAGTCATCCATTTGGCATTGCAGCGTTTGGCGACTTCTACGGCGTTGCGGATGTCTGTCAAAAACTCCTCTCGTTTGTCGGCTTTTCCGCTGGCGAGATTGGGCTCGCTCCAATAGATTTTATGCGCTACAAAAACGCCCATGGCAATGCCAAGTTGGGCCATTAGATTGCCCATTTTTTCTTGCAAGGTTGGTTCGCGCCCGCTCATGCCGTTGTCTTCAAAAGCAGTGAAGCCTTGGTCGGCCAAGAAGCGCAACTGATCGAGGATGTCTTCCCCGGCGGAGTTGCGGAACATGCCGTCGTGGGGGGCGTATTTCAGCTTGAATTTATGGGGCTTCATGTTTTGATTTTCAGAGACTTGCTTGGAAAAAACATCTGTCGGGGAGGCCGCCATTGCTGCGCTGGCGAGCAGGCTTTTTTGAATGAAATTTCTGCGTTGCATGGGAGGGAAAGATGGTGCTTTTCAAAAGTGTGGCGAAATGTACGAAGTCTCAAAACTATGGGACAAGTCTTGATTTTGCGCTGCATCTATAAACCTATAAGGAGGTTTCGACCTAAGAAATTTGGTATTATCCATTCATCGAGTGTCATCCCGATGAATGGATAATGGGTTCATTTTTCGCTGCTGTAATTTGTGTATGTGAAAATTTGCAAATTAATAAACGATAGTGTTGCATTAAAAAACGCGAGCCATTCCGGTTGCCCAGAACAGCCCGTGTTGAATCATTTTGCGAAATAAATTTCGCGTTACTTGCTCGCCACTATCAATTTTTTCACAAGGCGTTCGCCGTCCAGTTCGACAATCACGAAGTATAGCCCTGGTTTCCAGGTGTATACTTCATAAGTGCCAAGATCGGCGTTTCCCTCAAACGATTTTTCTTCCATCAACTGTCCCTGTGCGTTGAATATCATCAAGTGTGCCGTTTGGTATTCCCGGTCTACCTGAACTTGGAAGCGCTCAGATGCTGGGTTCGGATAGGCCATCAATGGGTCGTCTGTATCCACTTTCAGCACTTGGTCGAGTTCCTGACGGTCGCCCGAGTCGCCGGGACGGCCAGCACTGCCCACGGTGATTGTAGTGCTGGTTTCGCAGATGTTCTTGTCGCGCACCACGATTTCATAGGTACCGCTCGGTACGTTGTTGAACACGTTGCTGCCTTGGAAACCACCACCCGGGATGCGCTTGTATTTGTAAGCTGGTGTGCCGCCTGTTGCTGTCACGGTGACTTTAAATTTGCCATTGGGCAATGGATCTACCTGCACATGGGTGATTTCCAGAGCCGTTGGCTCGGTCACGGTAGCAGAACCTATGATGTTGCAACCGTTGGCATCCGTCACAGTAACGGTGTATGTGCCAGCGCCAATCCCAGAAGTGACGCGCGCGTTGTCTCCGTGGCTCCAATCAAAGCAGTAGCGTTCGCCATTGCAAAGGCTGGTCGTTGGGAATTTCGTTCCACCGTTCGCGTTGGCTGTGATTTCGCCGTCCAATGCTCCATTGCAGGAAGCGTTGGACACGTTGAAACTCAAGGTAAGCGCCGTTGGCTGTGTCACGTTGAACGACTTTTCACGGGTACAACCGTTGCTGTCAGTCACTAAAAGGGTGTAGGTGCCTGCGGTAATATTGCTGCGGTCTTCTGTGGTTGCGCCATCGCTCCAAGCGTAGGTAAAGGGCGCCACACCATTGTTGATCGTGATGGTAATTGCACCCGTGGCTGAGCCATAGCATGTCGCTTTGGTCACTGCGCCCGAGATGCCAACCGCAGAGGGTTGGCCGACATTGATTTGACCTGTGCG
>JACMMM010000822.1 GCA_014379065.1 Saprospiraceae bacterium | reverse complement strand
GATCTAAGCCATATTATTGCGGCGATTCATTGTCAAGCAAATCATTATCCAAAAGGCCACGATTTTTAGCGGTCTCGCCATAGCCGTGGAGCTGAATAGGTTTTTGCTTTTTTTTCATCCTAATGTTGAGCATTTCGACAAAAAGGGAGAAGAAAATGGCAAAATACAGATAGCCCTTTGGCACCGCAGATTCGGTAAAATGTCCCAAATGCGCTGCCTCCGCAATCAGCGAAACGCCAATAAGGATAAGGAACGATAGTCCGAGCATTTGCACGGTGGGGTGGTCGTTCACAAATTTGCTGACCGACCCGGAAAAGATCATCATGATCAAAACAGAGCCTACCACAGCGATAATCATTATGACCAGATTGTCGGAAAGGCCCACGGCCGTCAAAATGGAGTCAAAAGAGAACACCACATTGATGAGGGTGATTTGCAGGATGACAGCATTGAGTGCCGCTTTTCCTTTGCCCACCTGAGGATCGTCGGCGTCTTCAGGGCTTTCAAGTTTATGGTGTATTTCCGAGGTGGCCTTGTAAAGCAGGAAAAGCCCCCCAACAAAGAGTATCAGCCCTTGCCCAGTAATGCCGCCATGGATTCCATAGAAATCAATGGTGAGCAATGGCTTGTCCATGCTAATGATCCAAGTAAGGCCAAAGAGCAGAATGATGCGCAAAACCATGGCCAGAATAAGGCCAATGTTGCGGGCTCTTGGCTGTTCATGCGCTGGGAGTTTGGCAGAAATGATACTCAGGAAAATGATGTTGTCAACGCCCAACACGATTTCCAAAAAGGTGAGGGTCAGCAAGCTGACCCAGACTTCGCCAGAAGCAAAGTCCGGCATGATAAGCAGGTACATTTGTCAAAAAAAGTTTAGGGTTTAGGGTTTAGGGTTTAGGGTTTAGAATTACAGTTAATCTGATATGTGTAATCCTAAACCCTAAACCCTAAACCCTAACCTTGATTTTCTGGTGCAAGGATACGGCGTTTGCGCCAATCGTTGGCGTGGCGACATTTCTTGCACTTGAAAAAGTCAAAGGATGCAGGGTGGGGTAGGGAGTAGCTATCTTTGTGGAGATTTCACCATTTCAATACTCAAACATGAAAAAACGCTCGTCCTTCCTATTTTTCCTCTTCCTCGCATCCTCCCTCCTTGCGCAAGGAAGCGCAAAAAAGTACCTGCTCATTGAGCATTTCACCAATTCAAACTGCCCGCCTTGCGCCAACAGGAACCCGGCTTTTTACAGCCTCATCACACAGGCCCAATACGCTGACGATCTGCACCATATTTCGGTTCACCCAATGTTTCCCTATCCACAATGTGTTTTCTATCAAGCCAATACAACTGAAAACACGGCATGGACATCCCTTTACCCCGTGTCGGGAACCCCAACTGTTGTGCTGAACGGCGCGACGCAAAACCCTACCAACCCAATACTCACCGAAGCCAAACTTCAAACCTATCTTGACCAAACCAGCCCGCTATACATAAACGTCACAGAATTCGGCCCGAGCAGTTCGCGCACCGTTCAGGTGAAAGCAGAGGCGCTGGGAGAAATTCCACCAGGTAATTACAAAATTTTTGTGGCAATCGCCGAAAAAACGATCAATCAGCAAACGCCCAACGGCGAAACGGTACACCGCAATGTGTTTCGGAAAATGCTAACGGCTGTGGAAGGAGGGGCTTTCCCAGTGCCGCCGGTTGGAGGATCAATCACCTATAATTTCAATTACAGTATCCCTCCTACTTGGAATGCAAGCGAGGTATATGTGCTGGCATTCGTCAAGGAGGTAGATACCAAACAGGTGCTAAACAGCGGCACGCGCTTCGACCCGGTGCTGTCTGGCATCGGAGAAATAGAGGCTACCCAAGTTCGCTTTTTGCCCAATCCAACTTCAGATTTTGCCCGGGTAAACTTGCCTGACGATGTGGCACAAACCGTGGAGGTGTTTGCCGCCAATGGCCAGCGCGTGTCTATTTCGTTTGAAAATCAAGGGAATGTGCTTTCGATTCCGACTGCTTCGCTTGCGCCGGGCATTTATTTTGTGAAAATTGCCGGAGAGAAAAGGGGGTATGTAGGTAAGTTTGTGAAAGAATAAACAGGCCCTTTCTAAGCAAAAACGAACGGCCCGAACATCTTTTCGTAGATGCTCGGGCCGTTTTCAGGTCGAGTCCATTCAATTAAGCCTCTTTTTCTTCTTCTTCGTCTTCGCTTGGCTCTACCGCTTCAACATCTTCGTCACCGTCAACTTCGTCGAGCTGCTCTACCGTTTCTTCAACTTGTTCAGCAGCAACGTTTGCTTCGTTTTCAATGGTTTCAGCGTGATTTTCGAGCGATTCAAATTGTGCCATGACAGTAATTTTTAGGTGAAAAGATGTGGTGAAATATTTACCACGCAAAATTCAACTACTGCCATGAAGGAGGGATTAAGGCGAGGTTAAGTTTGTGATATTTGGTTATTTGGGGATTTGGTTATTTGGGGTGCCTGATCTTAACATCAGTTTAGCCGCTGATTATTTGATTTTTAGGTATTTAGATGCGCACTTTTTTAACTGTAGAATTAATTTTTGAAG
>JACMMM010000821.1 GCA_014379065.1 Saprospiraceae bacterium | reverse complement strand
TAACGATATCTACAAACCTACAGATAGGGTACCACCGGCACGCCAACCGCATTTGTATCTATTTTCTACAAAGATTCCGTCCCGCTGGGACGTACTAATCTCAAAATTCGGGATGACCCCATATTTGCATTTTGCGGTTTAAAAGGATATTCACCCAATGACCGAACGGTCTTTCGAAAGGTGCTGGGCGTACATCATGGCCGCGCCCGCGAGCGCCAAATCTTTGAACAAAAGAAATTGTGCGCTGAGGCTTCCTGCCATTGCTCCCGACAAGTGTACCAAAACCACCATCGCTAACAGGTAAATCGCCAGCAGGGTGCAGGCGAGTTTGTCATATTTTCCGATGAGCATGCTGATCGAAGCGGCTACCAACCCAGCGCCGCCAACCAATACCCATGCGGTTGGAGCAGGCAAATAATTGGGCACAAAAGTTTCAACCATCGTCCGGGTGCTTAGAAAGTTTATAAGCCCCAAAATAGCAAAAGGAATGGCGAAAAGCCAGCGACCGAGTGATAAAAATGCGTTCATAAAGTTGTACGTTTTGATTGAATGCCAGAAAATAAGCGGCGGAAAGGGGTTATTTACCCTTTCTAAAACCTTTGGCGAAAGTAGCAGAGAGTTTTCTCAAAAAACGTTTTGAAAGAAAAATTTTCAAACAACCTCTAATTGCAAGCACTCAAATCTTCAACTTCGCCTTGCCCAGCGCCACGGTTTCAGCTGCACTCGCGCCTTCTACCAATTTTACAAAACCATCCATCGGCACATTGGTGAAAACAGATTTTGGAAGCCCGGGTTTTGGCCAGGTAACTTCTATGGATTCGATTTTGGTGGCCTGACCCAAGCCCATTTCCTGCCGCAAACTGCTGGAGCCAAAACTGCCGCCCGTACCCACCGTAGCCCAAATGGCGCGTTTTGAGCCATTTTTTTGCACGGTAGTCACTTTGATTTTTGCGCCCACCGCGTCACGGTTGCAGGTTTTTCCTTCGCAGAAAACGGTGATCCAGTGGTTGTCGTTTCCAGGATTTTCGAGCAAAATATTGTTGGAAAGGTCGCCTTCAAAAGCACCGCCTACCACGACGTAAATGTCTTGATCGCCATCGTTGTCTATGTCGCCAAACGCCACACCGTGCCCCTTTTGAATTTGTCCAAAACCATTCATTGAGATGTCCTCGAAGCGTTTGCCGTTCACATTGTGGAACATACGGTTGGGAATAAGCGAGCTGAGGTCGGGCTTGCCCGTGCCCAGGTAAATATCGGGCCAGCCATCGTTGTCCAGATCGCCAAAACTGTTGCCCATGCCGTAGGTAATGGTATTGAGACCTGCCTGGCGGTTCATGTTGACAAATGTTTCGTTGCCTTCGTTGTGGTAGAGGTATATCCAATCGCCGGGAGGCTGTTTGCCCAACAACTCCATGACATAAGTGCGGGGACCGGGATCTTCTGGGTCCACAAAAAAGTAGGAACAGAAAATGTCGTCCAGCCCGTCGTTGTCGTAGTCAAAAAAGAAGCCGGGGAAGGTATGTTTTGAGCCGGTTGTCCCGGTTTTATAGGCAATGTCTTCAAAACGCCAATCACTGAGGGAAGTGCCGCCACGGTTGACGAGGAGTTTGTTGTCGCCGTTAAAATTGGTGATGTAAAGGTCTGGGCGCTGGTCGTTGTTGATATCGCCCCAGGTAGCGGCCTTGAAAAAGCCCACAAAATCCATCCCAAGATGCGAAGCGATGCTGCTAAAAGTGCCATTCCCATTGTTGCGGTAAAACTCGCAAGGGTGGGGCCTTTTTGGGTCTTGGGTTTCATTGGCAATGTACAGGTCAAGCCAGCCATCGCCATCAAAATCAGCCCAATCTGCCGTCTGCGTAGGGTGGAAGGAGAGTAGCCCTGCGTCAATGGTCACATCGGTAAAAGTGCCGTCGCCATTGTTTCGCAGCAGCGAATTGGGATGTGTTCCGCCTAAAAGCCAGGCCCCGCGCAAGATGAAAATATCCCGGTCGCCGTCGTTGTCGTAATCAGCGTGGATGGCGTTGAGGCCGCTCACAATCCCTGTCAGATTGGCTTCTTTGGTTCGGTCGGTAAAGCTGCCGTCGCCATTGTTTTTGAAAAAACGACACTGGTCGCGCATACCGTAGGAGGTGACGAAAAGGTCAATGTTGCCATCATTGTCGAAGTCGTCGAGACAAACCCCGCCAGAGAGACCGCGCATGTCGAGACCCAGCGGGATGGCCACGTCGTGGAAGCGGATGTTGCCTTTGGATTTGAAAACACTTTCTGGGATGAGGTATTGTTTTGGCACACTTTGCGGCCATTTTCCCAAGGTCATGTAGGCTAAATTCAATAGCCAGCGCGACTGCAAATCATCAGGATATTCCTTCAAAATTCGTTCAAAAATTTTGATAGCGCTCTCTGAGCCGGAAGTCATTTTGTACACCCCTTTGCCCTGGATGGGCAGTATGCAGGATTCGGATTCGTGGGTGTTGATGCAGTTCTGTTGTTCGCCAAGGCGCAGGTAAGCGAGGGCCAGCAGTTCGTAGATCGGCTTGGTGCTCGGGCGGAGTTGATCATTGAGTGCGGTGATGATTGCCTGGGTTTCCATGATGGCCGCCTCGTTTTTGCCCGCTTTGAGTATTTGGTCGGCGTAACTAAATTGAAAAGAGAGTTTGTCTTTTGGGGCGGCAGCGTCCCAGCGTTGTTTGATGATCGCGGCTTTTTTGCTGTTGAGGTTATAGCACTCCAAAGGGTCGGCATGGTCGGCGATGCTGTCTAAGATGGCGATCATACGGGCATGGCCATCTTTTGAAACGGAAGCACTTTTTTTGCTTGATGGGTGTTCGTTTTTGCAAAAAGAAAAAAGGAAGCAAAAGGCGAAAAGGGCGAGGGTCACCCGGGTAGCGTGGCGCATGGACAAGTAATTTTTGTTTGCAAAGGAACGGAGAATGGGGGTGGCAATGATTAGAGAATGATGAGAAAAGAGGATAAGCACACCTCTGATTTTTCTCGCCATGCTTCGTGCTGCCACTAAGTGTATGCAAAGGGTGGACCTGTAGAATT
>JACMMM010000820.1 GCA_014379065.1 Saprospiraceae bacterium | reverse complement strand
GTTCCTGGATTTCCGTGGCGCTCCGGCAGGGGTCGATATCCGGAAGGTGGTTCAGACAGGGATCTTGCCGGTCATCACGACAGGAATTGCTCACAAAGAAGCTGGGCGTGGCCAAGTCGGAGCAGGGATAACCAATCCGCCGATGGAGTGCTTCGAAAAAGCTTTAATCCACTTCAGTGAAAAATTTTAGAGGCTGACGTCTAAGCTCTTGCTACATTATTGCCCAGTATTTTATAGGCGCGTAATAAACTAAAATACATTCAGGAGGGTAAAAAAATGAGCCTAACGATGCAGATGATCATAGCCACGATTGCCGGTTTGGCTGCCGGTGTGGTATTTGGCCCGAGCATGGGGCAAATACAATTCCTCGGTGACATTTTCTTAAGACTCATCCAAATGTCGGTAGTATTCCTGGTTATGGGAGCAATCATCGAATCCGTAGGATCATGTAATCCGAAAGACCTCGGCAAGATTGGTGGTAAGGCGTTATTCTTGTTTCTAATCACTTCGATAATTGGAGCGGCAGTAGGCCTCTTCTTCGTCAATCTTATCCAGCCCGGCGCAGGGGTTGAAGGAGTTGCCGCCGCCACGTACAAAGGAGCATTGTTCAAGGGTGACACCATTCAACAGTTCGTCAACTTCGTCCCCAAGAACGTGTTTGAGGCAATGGCTACAGGTAATGTCATACAGTGTATCGTCTTTGCCGCTCTCTTCGGGCTGTCCCTGTCCATGACAAGTGATACCGAAGGCAGTAAGAAACTTTACGAACTTATCCAGTATGTTAATCAAACTATCTTTCAAGTTATTAATATCGTCATAAAGTTTGCCCCGATAGGTATCTTCGCCTTGTTAGGAGGGGTTACCGGGGTCGTAGGACTGAAAGTCTTAATCCCCTTGGGGAAATTCCTGGTGACTCTGACCCTTGCCGTTCTTGTCTCACTTGGATTGTTGATTACATTTGTTTCCCTCTATGGAAGGTTAAATCCGATTCGTCTGCTTAAAAAGTGCCAACGGACGATTATCGTTTCCATAACCACCACTTCTTCGGCTATCTCCCTGCCGGTGCAGATGGAGGATTGCGAGGAGAGAATCGGTATCAGCAAGCGAGTTTCCCGTCTGGTAAACCCACTGGCAATGTCGCTTAACAGCAACGGCCTGGCCTGCACTCTCTCCATCGCCTGTGTGACCGTAGCTCAGTTCTTCGGCATAGACCTCACCCTCCAGCAACAAATTATGATTGTATTTGTGTCAACAGTAGTAACCCTGGGTAATCTGCTTGTTCCGGGCGGCGCCCTTGTTGCCATGGCCGTTTCCTTCCAGATGACGGGACTGCCGCTGGAGGGTATCGCCATTCTGGCCGGCGTTGACTGGTTCGCCGGCATCATCCGTACGCTGCTGAATGTTGTTGGTGACATCATGGTCACTCTGATCGTTGCCCTCAGTGAAAATGAATTCAACAGGGAAATTTGGGACGCCAACGAAGACCAAAAGATCAACCTTAGCGCCTAACGACAGCCGATTCCAACCATAATATGTAAGTCAGACCCAGCTTATTAGTGCTGGGTCTCACTAGTTAGTACCCTGCGTCACAATGAAAAGGAGGTAAGGAAATGCAGAGTAAATTTATGCACTTAGCGGAAGCAACTATAGCTGATGTTCAGCTCGCCTATCAATCCGGAGAACTTACAGCCCGCCAATTGGTTGAATGGTATATAAAACGGATTGAGGCATACAATCATCAAGGGCCAAACCTTCATGCGGTTATTACGCTAAACCCCCACGCTCTTGTGGAATCGGATAGATTAGACGCTGAATATAAGCGTACTGGTAATTTCGTAGGAACGCTTCATGGTATTCCTGTTCTGCTGAAAGACAATGTGGAAACAAAGGACATGCCGACAACCGGCGGTTCTTTAAGCATGGAAGGATATATGCCCCAGAGCGATGCGCCTGTCGCAAGGCTGCTACGCGAAGCAGGGGCTATCATCATCGCCAAAGCAAATCTTCATGAGTTTGCGATTGGCGGGGAAACGGGCAGCTCCCTTGGGGGACAGACTCTTAATCCTTACGATTTAACAAGAACTCCTGGCGGCTCCAGTGGTGGTACAGCGGTAGGACTGGCGGCAAACTTCGCTATTCTTGGCATTGGCACTGACACGGTGAACTCTGTTCGCTCCCCGGCGTCGGCAAATGCCATAGTAGGTATCCGGCCAACATTGGGCCTTGGTTCGAGAAAGGGTATTGTAGCTGCCTGTTACACCATGGACGCTGTTGGCGCAATGGCCCGGACAGTGGAAGATGCTACAAAAATGCTTAATGTCCTGGGCGTGTATGATCCCGCTGACGCAATGACGGCGTGGAGTGTGGGCAATGTTGAGGAAGACTACACCATTCATCTGAAGAAAGACGGCGTTAGAGGTAAACGTATCGGTGTACTCAGAAGCTTTTTCGGGAAAGATCCGATTCATCAGGAAGTCAACGAGATAACTAATAAAGCAATTGAGCAATTAAAAGCGCTTGGGGCAGTCATCGTTGAAATGGATACTCCTGACCTGGATGCCAATATTCTCGCTTCCGAAATGTCTATTCAGCCCTTTGAGCACAAAAAGGACTTGGATGACTACCTGTCAAATCCTGCTGCAAATATGCCTATTAAATCGGTTGAGGAATGGCTTGCCAGCGGCAAATACTACAAACCCCTAGAAAACTATCTGAAGCAGATCTGCACGATGAGCCGGGATGACGCCGAGTATAAAGACCGTATGCTAAGGCGCGGTCTGCTGCAGGAAAGAACAATAAAGCTTTTTGCCGATGACGAGCTTGACGCCATTGTGTTCCCCCACCAAAAACGGCTGGTTGTGCCTGTCGGGCAGTCGCAGGCCGACCGTAACGGCATTTTGGGTGCGCTCACCGGATTTCCATCAATTGTTGTACCAGGCGGATTTTCCAAACCTGATCAGAACGCTCCCATAGGTGTTCCCATAGGAATTGAGTTCTTAGGAAAGTCTTGGAGCGAAGGTAAACTAATCGAGATCGGGTATGGATTTGAGCAAGGAACTCGTCATAGAATCCCACCTGTTTCCACCCCTGCTCTTCCCGGGGAACCATAAAATGCGACAATTGATTGTAGGTAAATAACATTCTGCATTAAAATGAAAAAAGTCCTGGCTGCTAGCATATTGTATAGCGGCTCAGGACTTTTTGGATATGTTCTATTCGTTTGGGTTTGTGGTGTAATTAGTAGTCAACGGTAGGATTTTGCGCTGCCGTAAAGCTAATCTCAGGCAAAATAGCAATTCGCGGTTTTGTAAGTCTAAGTTCAATATATCTACGATCCTATCCAAGCGATTGGTAAGGGTATT
>JACMMM010000819.1 GCA_014379065.1 Saprospiraceae bacterium | reverse complement strand
GTTGGCGCTTTTGGGGCCCCGTTTGGCCCGTATGCGACAGGTTTTTACCTGTATAAAATCGGGGTCTCATCCGTGCAATCCGTGGCCCATTACATCCCCCATCGAATTATTTGAAAATACGGCACAAGTCGCGCCCCAAAGGCACGGAAAGCGTGTTCTATGTTTTCATCCATGCTTCCTTCAAAATCAAGGCTTAGTGCGTGTTCCGCACAGAAACGGAGGGCTTCCAAAAACAAGCCATAAACGGCGCATTGGCTTTTGAATTCAGGGGCAGTCCCCGTCATTAACACAGCCGCTTGTCGTTGATCGAACGCAAGATAAAGCCCTGCGCTGGGTCTGCCGGAAGCCTTATCGAAGGCTACGAAACAAGCCGATTGATTTCGCTGTTGGAGGGCCTCGTGAAGGTTTTTGAACACCTCAGATGCGTACGGGTGTCGTCGGTTTTTTCGCTGGAAAGAAAGTTTGTTGAGCGCGAAAACGGTTTCCCATGCTTTGTCGTCGCGACGCATTTCAGTCCATTGATCGGCTTTTTTCAAGTCGCTGCGCAGCGTGTTTTTAAAACCCGCCGTTATCTTTTCCAGATCATTTGTTTCCTCAAAAATATAGGTGTAGCGGGTGGTTTGACGAAAACCCTCCCAGTAAAACGGCAGCCAGTTTGTGATTTCTGGCCTGAAATTCAACTTGAGAAATACGGTGCGCGGCAATTGCCGGATGAGCTCGGCCATTATCTTCTTTTCAAAAGAAAGCCTGCTAACTTCCTTGAAATCAAAATCTTGTGGGTAATTCAACCAAGGGCCTCCATAGGTAGTAAGGGGCGGAAGTTGTATCACTTTCAGGCCCCAGCGGCGAGCAAGGTAGTAAGGGAACACTCCAATGATTTCACCGCTTTTGTCCGTCGCCAACGCAACTTTCCAACCATTAGGGCCGCATACTGCTTCAAGCCACCATGGTTGAAAATGGATTGGGAGGTATTGTTTTTGGCAAAACTGGATATAAGCATCTCGCATTTCAAGCGAATTTTTCGACATCAAGGAAAATACCCTTTAGGTGGTCGAAATCTGCATCTGTGGTGAGCAATCTTGCTTGAAGAACGGAGGCCGTAGCGGCTATCCAAAGGTCATCAAGAAGGTAGGTCATCGGGTGAGTTGGCTAAGCAAAAGTTCTATTGGTTCCTGGATATTTAATTCCTTGACTAATTTGTCAAATCGCTCCCAATTTGTACCAGTATACCCCTGTTCGAGCATAAGCGCTTGAAGGTCGGTTTTCTCTCGCCGGGGTCGAATGTATTTTTGGATATGCTCTGGAATGGGTTTTGCATCTGGCACACCCTTTTTGTCGGACTTTATGCGGGAAGCCTTTTGAGGCTCGGAGGCAGGAGCCGGAGATTGAATCGAATCAGCGATCTGAGCGATGAGTTCGTGCTTTTCCTCATCACTAAGTTTTGAGATCCATTCAGGTAAGCTATTGGAGGACGCGTTATCAATCATCGCTTGATTTGTTTTGTGCAAAAATACAAGATTACGCTTGTCTGTGTACAAAGCATACGTCAATGCAAACGAATTTTTAGAAGAGAAGCACTTTTTCCATGTCTTGCAAACCGCATTTGACCTAAGTTTGCCCCGTTTAAACGACAAATTTATGCAAATGCATGCACCCTTATTGGCATGCATTTACCCACCAACCCTATTAGCATGACGCTCCGCGATCTTTTCGACTACCTAAGCGCCAACCCCCTAACCGTGGTCGCCTACTTTTCGCTCCTGCTGTTCACGGCTGTTTTGGCTGGGTTGATGGGCAAAGGCGAAGGCCACCTCAGCCCGTGGAAATATCTTTATTCAGCTATCGTGTACCTCGTGTGTGTGCCGGGTATTTTTGCGGCAGCGCTGGGGGTCTATCTTTTCCTTTTTGAGCAAGGGGGCAGTATTTACAATATCAATCTGCTTACGCAGGTACTCCCTGTTATAGCCATGGTCATTACACTTAATATCGTGCGGCGCAATGTCGAATTTGGCTACATCCCAGGTTTTGGGCGACTGACGGATTTGATAATGACCATCTTTACGGTTTTTTTGTTGATGTATTTGCTTAACCGCCTGCATCTCGTGGTATGGGTATCTGTGCCTGTGCAATGGCTGCTCCTCATAGTCGTGGGCTTGCTGCTTATCGTCCGCTTTGGGCTTAAACGTTTGACTTCGTGATGATTAGAAAAGATTTTTGGATGTTGATTTTCGTTGCTGCGTTGTCTTGCAGTGACCCTATTAAGGAAACACGCCAAGTTTTCACACAAGACGACGTGGCCGTAGAAGTCGGTCAAGATGTAGAAATACTATATTCTGACAGTGCCGTGGTGCGCGTGCGCGTCACAGGCCCCGTGCTGTACAATCATTCGGGCCGGGAGAAGCCGCGACAAGAATTTCCAGCAGGAATAAAAATGGACTTTCTTATGCCTGACCTATCGGTGCGCAGTGTACTGACCGCAAAAACGGCAACGCGATATCAGGAAGAAGGAAAAATAATTGCACGGGACAGCGTCGTGCTGACCACCGTGAAACAGGAGAAACTAGAAACAGAAGAACTTATCTGGGACGAAAAAACGGCCAAAATTCGTACCGACAAATTTGTAAAAGTGACTCAGCCCGGTGAAGTCATTTATGGCTTTGGCTTGGAAGCTGACCAAGATTTTTCTTACTGGAAAATCTTGGTGCCAAAGGGTCGCATCAAGGTGGAACAACTCAACGAGGTGGAAAAATAATTTATGGATATCCCCTTTCCAAAACGAATATTAGAGTGGGCCTCTGTGCTGCGTATCGGAAGCCATTCATTCCCGGCCACCTTGTTTTTGACAACATTGGCCTTGGGGACTACTTGGGCTTTGTTACCCTTTTTCAGCTTTATTTTTGGCTCAGGCTGGATTGCGGTTGCTATAGTAGCGACACTTCTTTTCGGAACCTTGATGTTGTTCAAAAGTTTGATTTTCAGAAGTATTTACAAGAATGCGCATCTCGATGGTGAAGCCGCATTACTCGAATACCTCGTACAGCAAAACCATTCTGGCCTGCCTGGCGAGGAAGAAGTAGAAATGGAATTGCTGGAAAATGCGCTCCACCTCAAACAGGTACGGGCACACGATTGCATGGCCCCTCGACCTGAAATCATACATATTGATGTGGGGGCATCGGTAGCAGAATTGCGCGAACTATTTGTTGAAAGCAGCCTTTCGCGCATCCTCGTCACGCAAGGCGGCGACGTGGATAAGGTGCTCGGGTACATCCATGTCCAACAACTTTTTTCGCACCCAAGGGATATTCAGGGTATCGTGATGCCTATCACATTTGTACCGGAAAGCATTCAGGCCAACGATTTGCTCAGCAAATTCATCAAAAACCGCACGAACATTGCCTGTGTGGTGGACGAATATGGCGGTATCGCAGGTCTCGTAACCCTCGAGGATGCACTGGAACAACTCTTCG
>JACMMM010000818.1 GCA_014379065.1 Saprospiraceae bacterium | reverse complement strand
GTCTCTCCGAATCAAATCCACCAATCACCAATTAACCAATCACCAATTAACCAATCACCAATTAACCAATTCACCAATCACCAATCACCAATAAACCAATCACCAACAAACGAATCCTCTCGAATAATGACATCTCTACCTACACTCCTTATTTCCTTTGCCATTATTGGCGTGATCCTGACCGCTTGGACGGTTTGGATGAAAAAAACAGATTCCAAATTCTGGACCTTTCTTCAACATTTTTGTGGCGTTTGGTTCGTCTTTTCGGGACTTGTAAAAGCAGTAGACCCCATTGGCACCGCGTATAAAATGCTCGATTACTTTGGAGCATTTGAAACAACTTTTGAAGGCTTGGATAATGTTTTTAAGGGCATTGCACCCTTATTCCCCTGGCTGGCAAAATACAGTGTGGGTTTTTCTATTACAATGATTGTGATGGAGATCGCCATCGGCGTGATGCTCATGGTGGGTTATAGCCGCAAATGGACTGCCTGGCTGTTTTTTCTAATTGTGTTCTTTTTCACGATCCTCACAGGCTTTACCTACCTCACAGGCTATGTGCCCAGCGATGCCAATTTCTTTGATTTTGCCAAATGGGGCCCTTATGTGAAAGAGTACATGCGCGTAACAGACTGTGGCTGTTTCGGGGACTTTATCAAACTCGACCCAAAAATTTCCTTCTTCAAAGATCTTGGCCTGATGGTGCCGGCTTTGCTGTTCCTGCTACGCTCGCGCAACATGCACCAGTTGTGGACGGCTCGTACACGCAACCTCGTGGTAGGGCTGGCAACCGTAGCCTCGCTGTTGCTTTGTATCCGCAATACTTATTGGGATTTGCCCATGGTGGACTTCCGCCCCTTCAAAATTGGCAGTAATGTGCGCGAACGCAAAGATCTGGAGGCAAGTGCCAAAATTGACATCCTTGGCTGGGTGCTGGAAGACACAATTAACCATGTAAAAATCAAGTACATGGAGCCAGTGCCCGGCAAAATCACCTATTACAAAGAATACACCCCTGCCAAAGGCTGGAAAGTACGCGAGCAAATCAAGACCGACTTTTATGTGCTGAAAGACAGCCTGAAAGTGCCCATCACGAAGACAAAAGTCAGCGACTTCGCCGTGGAAAGCGCCCACAACGGAGAGGTGACGGATGACCTGTTGAACGAGAAAAATTACAGTCTGATGATTGTGGCCTACCACCTCGAAGGCGGAAAGCAGACCGAAACCTACATGACGCAAGACACCACATGGGCAACTGACACGATTAGAGTCACCGCCGATTCGTTCCAGATAAATCGCCGGGCAGTGTCAGTAGATATGCATCAAGCAGAACACACAGTATTCGTGCCCACTCCTGAATACGCCGCCTTTTTCCAAAAAGGAGTGAACCCGCTGGCCGATGCCGCCATGGCAGCAGGATGGAAAGTTTATTGCATTACAACCATTGGCGATTCAGAAGTATCTGCGGACTTTGCGAAAAAAGTAGGCGCGAAATATCCTTTTTACCATGCAGACGACAAGTTGCTCAAAACCATCATCCGGGCAAACCCCGGCGTGGTGGTCTGGAAAGACGGCACTGTGCTCGACATGTACCACCATCGTCACTTGCCTACTTTTGAGGCTTTGGGGACGAAGTGGAAGTAAAATCAATGGCCACTAATTGCACGAATTTTCACTAATTCGAATCTGCATGAGTGAAAATTCGTGCAATTAGTGGCAAACTAATATGGAGGCAGTTTGATAATTTTCTGCCAATCCGCGACCTAATCATTTTTGAATCTGCATCTACAGACTTCTGATGTTTTTAAAAACGTCAGAAGTCTTTTTTTTTCACGAATTTTCCCCATATTTGAGCGTTCAAACACAAAAACTGAGGCTATGGCAAAGACGGCTCTTTCATTTTACAATCTTGTCCCGCTTTGCGGGATTTTCCTGTTTTCCGGTTTATCTGCCGATAGGCATGGTTTTACATTTTGCGGTTTATCCCTCCAAGCGCAAACCACCTCCCAAACATCCTTTGGGAAAAACCGGGTTCAATACCACCACCAGTTTGACGACTGGAGCTTGTACGAGACGCCCAATTTCACCACCTATTGGTATGGCGACGCACGTAATGTGGCGCATTCGGCCCTTCAGATGGCCGAGTTCGATTTCCCGGCGGTGCAACAATTGTTGGAGCACCAGCTTACGGATAAGATCGAAATTCTCGTGTTTAGCGATTTAACCGATCTCAAACAAAGCAATATTGGCGAAGACGACGTGTTCCTTTTGAGCAGCGGAGAGACGAAAGTGGTAGGCAATAAAGTCTTTATTTTCTTCGACGGTGACCACCGCCACCTTCGGGCACAGATACGCGAGGGGATAGCCGGAGTTTTGATCAATTCAATGCTTTACGGAGCGAATTTGCAAGAAATAGTATCCAATGCCGTATTGCTCAACCTCCCGACTTGGTACACCAGTGGCCTTACGGCCTATTGCGGTGAAGAATGGACGCCGAAAGACGATGACCGTCTGCGAGACTTGCTCCAAACAGGCCGTTACAAAACCTTTGACAAACTCGCCCGCGAACACCCTCGTTTTGCGGGCAATGCTTTTTGGCACTACATCAGCACACACTTTGGACCAGGAACAGTCAGCAACCTCCTTTATCTCACGCGCATCAACCGTAGCGTCGACAATGGCTTTTTCTACATATTGGGCAGCGGGTACCGGCGCACCACGGAGGCTATGCTCGAACATTACAAAAAAATATACCGTGAAGAAGCCAGGGGCCAAAAAACGCCTAACGAGGCTGGGAAGGTAGTGGTCAAAAACAGAAAAAAACTGCCCCTTTCTCCATTAAAAATAAGCCCTGACGGCAAAAAAATAGCCTGGGCAAGCAATGATATCGGGAAATGGAAAGTGTATGTGCAAGACCTCGAAACGGGGAAGAGAAGGCGCGTGCTAAAAGGCGGCGCCCGAAATGCCTTACAAGCCACTGACTATAATTACCCAAAATTAGCCTGGAATCCTGACAATCAACGACTGGCAATCCTCTATGAGCGCCGCGATGTGGTAAGACTGGCCAATATTGACTTGACTACACATAAGAAAGAACTGAGCGACCTCTCGCCCGAATTCCAGCGTGTATTCAGCATGGACTACATTACGCCCAGCGAAATCGCGCTTTCAGCAGCCGTGAAGGGACAATCTGACCTGTTTGTGTACCGAACCATTACGCGGCAAACAGAGCGTTTAACCAACGATTTTTGGGACGACCTTGATGTCTCAGTTGCTACGGTGGATGGCCACAAAAGCCTGCTTTTCGCAAGCAACCGAAGTACAGACACTCTTTCCTTCCAACGGCTTGATACCATACTTCCCATTGCAAGCTTTGATATTTTCCTGTTTGACCTCGAAAATCGAAGCCCGGAATTGATTCGCATTACTGAAACACCACTTTTTGACGAGAGAAACCCGATTGGGCTGGACTCTGCGCACTTCGCCTATCTCAGTGACGAAAGCGGCGTAATCAACCGGCAAGTAGGAATGCTGGAGCCGTTTGTGGCATACCATCAAGCCGTCATATACCTAAAAGACGGTTCAGAAGTAAAGGCTTTGGATATGTCACAGCCAACAGCATGGCCTTTGGCTCGCATCCTAACTCTTCTTGCGCCCTTGGACACTGTGCTCAAAAACATAGACTCGACTCAAATTGACAGCATAAAGAGTGCGCCTATCTTCAAGAAAAAGCCGCGCGTATGGAATTCGACGAATTATGACCGTAACATTCAGGAACAGCATTCCTCCCCTTGTACCGGACGGATCGTAGAGGGGATAAAAAGAGGAAAAAAAGTATTTTTTTACCAAAATACGATAGACCCAAAAATCACGGTGCTGGCAAAAACGACGCGCTGGCGCGAACAAACACTCCGTGCCGCAGGGCTTTCTTTGCCGCCCCAACCACCCTTGGAAGCTGTTCCTCAAACGCCGGATAAACAATCGGATAAAAGCGACGATCTTCCTTTGCCCCTCTCAAGCCCGGATTCTTTGCCGTACATAGAACCAGGTTGGCTCATTCAAATACCAGATTATTTGGCTGTACCTGGGCAACGCATTGAACCTGACCCAAGTCGCGCCCCGGAAACAAAAACGGAAGATAAGATTGAGCCCCCAAACGAAATAAACACCGACTCAATGGTGCTTACGCCGCCTCGCCGCCCGTTAAAAAAACCATCTACCCAATTTGGCAAAAATGGCGAGATCGTACGCTTTTACTCCTTCAAAATCATCCCTTACCGGCTGCGTTTTCGTACGGATTATGTCTCTACAACCATGGACAACAACCAGTTGTTTGAGGGATTGCAACTGTACGAAGGACCTCAAAGCAGACTACTACAGCCTCCTCCAGGAGTGTTGCTCCGTGCCAATTTTAAGGATTTGCTGGAAAATTATGTAATTGAAGCGGGTTTTCGCTTGCCCACGACGTTCAACGGAGCAGAGTATTATCTTTGGATGGACGACAAAAAAAAGCGGCTGGACAAACGTTATGTACTCTATCGTCGCACCTTGGTAACCAGCAGGTTGCGCGGTTCTTCCGGAGCTCCCAACCTTCCGCCAGACTTTCAAGAACGCACTACCACACTCATGGGGCAATATGAGTTGCGGTATCCTTTGGACGTTTTTACAAGCTTGCGTGCAACTTTTGGTTTGCGCGAAGACAAGGTACGGGCCCTGAGTTCAGATATCATCACGCTTGCTTTGCCCGACCGCGCAGAGCAACGCGCTTCGGTCCGCCTCGCAGCAGTTTTTGACAACTCGGTGGACGTTGATTTGAATTTGAAAACAGGTACGCGTGCCAAAGTGTACACCGATTTGGTAAAAGGTTTTGCCTTCAACACAGAACCCAACTGGAGCCTCAAACTCAACAATGGCTTTATGACCGTCGTGGGCTTTGATGCGCGCCATTACCAAATGCTGGATCGCCGTTCGCAGTTGGCCCTGAGGTTTGCGGGCGCTACTTCCTTTGGGTCTGAAAAAATGCTTTATATTTTAGGGGGTGTTGACAACTGGGTATTCCCAAAATTCAACGAGAACATAACGCTTCCCGCCGACGACGGATTTGCTTACCAAGCCCCCGCCGTAAACTTGCGCGGATTCAAGCAGAACATCCGCAACGGCAACACTTTTGCGCTGATGAATGCTGAACTTCGGGTCCCGGTGTTCAAGTATTTTTTCAAAAAACCAGTCATTGGCAACTTCTGGCGCAATTTCCAGATCGTTGGGTTCTTCGACGCTGGCACGGCATGGCAGGGCAAAAGCCCTTACTCTTTCGACAACCCCATCAACACCCAATTTCTTATCAGGCCAACCCAAGGTCCCATTATCTCTACCATGAAAGTTAACTACTTCCGTGACCCCATCGTGATGGGTTATGGCGTTGGGTTGCGTTCTGTGATTTTTGGACTGTATCTCCGCGCCGATTATGCTTGGGGTATTGAATCGAGGCAGATTCAAAAACCCATGTTGCATATAGCATTGGGAACAGATTTCTAAAGGACATTTTACAACTTGCTTTCCATCCATTGGAGGGTGTAATCAAACACCTCCTCTTGTTGCTTTTCATTGTGAATCTCATGGTAGAGTCCCGACCATTCCCGGTGGGTCACGTCGCCTTTTACCCGTTCAAAAAACCTACGGGTGGCAGCTGCCGAAGTGAGCTTGTCGTCTCCGCCATGTTGTAACAGTACCGGTATTTTGAAGTCCCCCGCCCAGTTATTCAGCCATTTTGCCCCTTCCAGCAATGCAATACCAGCTGCTGCGCTGAGCTTGTCATGTACGAATGGGTCGGCCTTGTAAGCCTTTACCACGGTTTCATCCTGTGAAATGAAATGCGCTGCCAAGCCCGTTGGCAAGCTCAAGGTTGGCATAAACCGCTTCAGAATTCTTCCTGCTACCACCTTGAATGCAGGTGCTTCAAAAGCCAAGCGAATCCAAGGCGCGGTAGCAATAAGCCCTGCTAATTCAGGCGTTCGATGTGTCACATAATTCAGAACGAGTCCGCCGCCCATGCTGTGGCCATAGAGGAAAAGCGGGGTATCGGGGTACATTTGGCGTGTTTTCTCCAACAATAAGCCGATGTCATCGAGCAGCACCTCGAAATTTTTGGCATGGCCGCGCTTGCCCTCACTTCGTCCATAGCCTTGATGATCGAAGCCCATTACCGCGATTCCACGGTGATTAAACCACGCTGCCAAATGACCATATCGTCCAATATGCTCGCCCTGACCGTGTACCAGCGCAATGACGGCACGAGGGCTTTCGACGGGCCAATGTGCAGCAAAAAGGTTGAGGCCTTCGGCGTTTTCCCAGTGTAGTTCCTTCATTATGGGTAGTTTAGAATGTTGAGGGGTTGAGGGGTTGAGGGGTTGATTTAGTTGAGTTAGTTGAGAATATTGTGAGATGTTGAGGGATTTAGATAATAGAGTGGGCCTTCTCAACAATCTCAACATCTCAACCCCTCATCAACCCCTCAACATTCTAAACTAACTCAACCTACGCTCCAATGCTTCATTTTCACTAATTTGCTACGATTCGGGGTGGCGGCGCAGTTCCATTTTGAGGAAAACCTTTTCTTTGCCAAGTTTTAGGGTGTCGTTCTTTTCAAAAAAGGTGTCCTTGTACACAAGCACACGATAATGGCCCGGTGGAAGATTGAATACAAAATGCCCACCTGGGCCTAATTCTCGCTCATCAATTTCGTTTGGCGAAAATAGATGTTTATTGGTGATTGGTTTATTGGTGATTCGTGACCAATAAACCAATCACCAATAAACCAATCACTAAGCATTATGCGCATCATATTCATGGGCACCCCGGAGTTTGCCGTGCCCTCGTTGGAAATCTTGTTAGAAAACGGCTACGAAATAGTAGCAGTTGTCACCGCGCCCGACAAACCGGGCGGGCGGCAAGGCCTTCAGCAATCGGCAGTCAAGCAATTTGCAGCGGCCAAGGGTTTGAAGATTTTGCAACCTGAAAAACTGAAAAATCCTGCATTTTTGGAAGAACTCCACGCATTTAAAGCCGACTTGCAAATTGTGGTCGCGTTTAGGATGCTCCCCGAAGCTGTGTGGGCCATGCCCCCCTTGGGCACTATGAACCTTCATGGTTCGCTGTTGCCCAAGTACCGGGGCGCAGCGCCGATCAATTGGGCAATCATCAATGGCGAAACGGAAACTGGCGTGACGACTTTTCTGCTGAAACATGAAATTGACACTGGCGACCTGCTTTTTCAGGAAAAAGTGCCGATTGGCCCTGACGAAACTGCGGGGGAACTGCACGATAGAATGATGCAAATTGGAGCAAAACTCATCCTGAAATCCGTACAAACCATCGAACGCGGAGATATCAAACCAATGCCCCAAGCCGATATAGAAGCCACCCATGCTCCCAAAATATTTGCCGAAACTTGCCGTATTAATTTTGATCTGTCGTCTATTCAGGTTCACAATTTTGTTCGCGGTCTCAGTCCCTTCCCAGGCGCCTGGACGACTTTGGAAGGTAAAACGCTGAAGGTCCTTCGGACGACCTTGGACGTTGGTCGTTGGACGTTGGATATAGGACATTGGACATTGGACACTGGACATCCAACGCCAGGCACCTTTGTTTCTGATGGCAAAAATTACTTGATTATCAGCAGCTTGGACGGATTTGTTTCTGTTTTGGAATTACAGATGGAAGGGAAAAGGCGGATGTCGGTGAAGGACTTTTTGAATGGGCATAAAATCAACGGCTGATTGGTTCAAAGTTTGTAAAGTTCAACTTCACTCAACATGGGAATGTCCTTGGCTTCCAGTATTGCAATCCTCAATCTGCGAGATTTTACCGTGGGAAACGTAATGATTTTCCGCGCTCCAATGGTACTGGAGCGGGCAATTTCGCGCCAGGTTTTTCCTTTCTTGATTTCTATTTTGAACGACTGCACACGCTGCCCCGCTGCAATATTTTCGCGCAAAACCACTGCGTTGAAACGTTTTTTGCGACGCAAATCAAAATTTACAACCGGGCCGCCCATTCTGTCAAATTGAACCGTTTCGAATGTGTTTCTGTCGCCATCATTTACCTCGCCCACCACTCGCCGAGGTGTGAAAAGGCAAATCCTAAATACCAATTCCCGTTTTCTACCGTGCAACAAATTATGGTCAAATCCTTCTCTTAATTTCTTTCCAAACGCCGCCAACGAAGCCGAATCCTGTTCGCTAATATGACCACGACGGTCAGGCGGGACATTAAGTATGAGATTGGCTCCGCGTCCAACCGAATGAAGGTAAATATCAAAAAGTTGGTCTGGGGTTTTCACCTTTTCATCTTCCGTGGCATGGTAAAACCAACCGGGCCTTATGCTCACGTCGCACTCTGCGGGAATCCAATGCGCACCATTGCAATTGCCTTGGTTGAGCGTGTCTTGAGGTGGGCCGCCAGCGCCGCGCTGAAAACCGGCCGTATCTAAAGTACACCAGTTCGTTTCCGTCAGGATTAGACCTTGCTCATTGCCAGCCCACCGGCAGCCTGGACCTATATCACTGAAAATCACGGCATTGGGTTGGAGTTGGGCGGCTATTTTCTCAAAGCGATGAAAATCGTAGACCTGCCTTTTGCCATTCGGCCCTTCTCCATTGGCGCCGTCCCACCAGATTTCAAAAAGATCCCCGTAGCTGCTGAGTAGTTCGGTCAAGGTGTTGGCGTACACATCATTGTACTCAGGCGTACCATATTGAGGATGGTTGCGATCCCAGGGGCTGAGGTAAAAACCGAGTTTTAGTCCATGGCGGCGAGCGGCATCCGAGAGTTCCCGCAGCACATCCCCTTTCCCGTTGCGCCACTTGCTTTCTCTAACGGTGTGTGTGGAATATTTGGAGGGCCAAAGGCAAAAACCGTCGTGGTGTTTAGCGGTAATGATCACGCCCTTTGCGCCTGCTTGTTTGGCAATGCGACACCATTGGTCGCAATCAAGATCGGTGGGGCTGAAAAGATCTTCTGGTTCTGTGCCATGGCCCCATTCAAGGTCGCTGAAAGTATTGGGGCCAAAATGAAAAAAAAGGTAGAACTCCGTATCGTGCCAAGCCAATTGTGCCGCTGTTGGGCGCGGCAGCTTCGATTTCTGCGCGAATGTGCTGGACGTTAAGAAAATCAAAATAAAGGCAACGGACAGGAGGCTGCGTTTAACTGGTCGTACTATTGATGCCATTTTTCAAAACAATTATTGTGCAAATAAAATGAATAAAACTGCTTTCCTAGCCTTCATTTTGGCCCTATCTAATTCAATGCTCCCAGCTCAAGTCAGGCTACATGGCACCGTTATCAACAGCCTAGGCAAAGGAGTGCTCATGATGTCCGTTGAGTTTTGGAGCGACAATTATTGGCAACCAACAATCAACGCCAGTATCAATGCTGACAATACATTTGACGTGACTTTGCCCATGGCCACGCCTGGCCAGTATCGCCTTCGCATGTTTGGAGAAAGCACGATCTGGTCTGATTTCATTATCCCTGATTCTGCAATGGCCGAAAGCTCTTTGAAATTTGCGCTTGACAATGGCAAAATGGATGGCGGTCCGGCACCCACGGTCGGCTCGAAAGCCAACGAAATTTATTTCGAGTTGATGACGGCTTCTCGCCAAGCCAGACAATCCGAGCCCCTCGACCCCGCTTTGAAAGAATTGAATCGCCGCTGCCTTGATATCGTTGCGCGTTACCGCAAAACACTGTTGGGTGATATCGCCCTGCTCCTATTTGAGCCTCGAAAGGAAGATTTTGGAAAGAATGTCGCTATAGAAAAAATGACCGCCAATGAATTCGCAAAAGCCTATGCGCTGGCAAAAGTCCCTTTTGAACATGAAAACATCCTTCACCATAATGCTTTTACAAAGGCATTGAACCAATATTACGACTACTTTGAGCACAACGAAAAGGGCAACAATGCCTTTATTGACGGCATTATGGCGCGTCGAAATGGCAACGAAGCAGTGGACGGCTATCTTTTTCGCTATTTGCTAGACAAAATGCTGGACAATAAAAGCGACCCTTCCTTAAGCTACCTGCTCAAATGGTACACGCCAGATTGCCCGGACGATGACCCCATGCCAGACTATATCCAAAATCTATTGGTTGCCTTGAAAACTTGTGCTCCTGGCAACTTGGCCCCTGATCTCAATTTCGTGAACCTGAAGGGCCAAGTGGTGAATTTAGGTGCCGTATGCGCCCAAAATCAGTTGACAATGCTCTTGTTTTGGAAAAGCAGTTGTTCCCATTGCAAGGAATTTGAGCCCATTCTTTTAGAGATTTACAAAAAATACCACCCCCTTGGACTGGAAGTGTACGCGCTTTCCACAGATAAAAATGAGGAGACCTGGCGGGGCTTTTTACAAGGCCAGCCTACCCCTTGGGTCAACGTATTTATTCCGAAAGAGCAACGCGCCGCAATAGGCCGCCAGTATCCAGCGCCCAGCACTCCCACCTTGATGCTATTGGATAAAAACCGGAAAGTGGTAAGTCGAGTCTTGTCAAGAGGCAACCTAGAAGACTACTTAGATGGAGAATTGGCTAAGCGAAAATGATGCGTTTTAGCTAGGCACAAACATACCCTTGGGTTTGAGTGTTGTAACTGGAATTATTCATTTGTCGAAAGTTGGGTTTTGCCAAAATCCATCTGAAATTTGGCAAGACATTCATTGTACATTCGCGCAAAATTTTTCCAAAAATGCAATTCCGCTCCTGTTTATCCGCCATAGCACGAAGTGCGAAGGCGGGAGTCGCCTTGGTCACTTTGACCGTGTTGGCAACCTTATCACTCTTCTCCCAAAACCTGAACAATACCTTCCGTTCTAAAATCTCCTTCCCTGGGCAGACGCTGGCAAACGTATGGGGCTACGAGTCTCGGGGCAGGGAATATGCATTGGTAGGAGGAGCAAAAGGATTAATCATTGTGGACATCACAAATCCTGACGCAGCCCAGCAGATCATACAGATTTCTGGGCCTAATAACCTATGGAAAGAGATAAAAACATACAAGCACTACGCTTACATCACCTCTGAAGGCGGCCAAGGCATACAAGTGGTGGACTTGACAGACCTTCCATCCCCTACGCTTCAAAGCCATTTTTATACCGGCGACGGCGCGATCCTTGGGCAGCTAAATGCCATACATGCGTTGCACATTGACGAGACCAAGGGTTTCCTTTACGCTTGGGGGGGTAATCTATTTGGCGGCGGGGCCAAGATTTTCGACCTGAAAGCCGATCCCTACAATCCCGTGTATGTCGGCAAATTCGATCAATTGGGTTACATACATGATGGCTATGTGGACAATGATACCATGTACAGTTGCCATATTTACGACGGACAATATGCCATCGTGAACATGGCTGACAAATCTGCTCCCGAGCTCATCAATACACAAACTACGCCGGGCGCTTTTGTCCACAATACCTGGATCACAGATGACCGCCGCACCATCCTCGCCACCGATGAGGTAAACAACTCCTTCCTTTCATCTTGGGATGTGAGCGATCCGACCGACATCAAATTTTTGGATAAGATTCAGAGCAACCCCGGCTCCAGCAGCATGGTGCACAACACCTACGTCCGGGGCAATTGGGCTGTTACCTCCTGGTACAAAGATGGTTTTACGATTGTGGACATCACACGTCCCGATAACCTTGTTCAGGTGGGCAATTTCGACACCTATCCACAGGGGCAAGGCGGCGGGAGTTCAGGCTGCTGGGGTGTTTACCACAACTTTTCTAGCGGCACCATCATAGCATCTAACATTGATGCAGGAGGGGGAGCAGGTGAACTTTGGATTTTGACCCCAAACTATGTTCGCGCTTGTTATTTAGAAGGAATAATTACGGACGCCCTTACTGGTTTACCGCTCCAAAATGCGCAGGTTCAAGTCGTGGGGAGCAATCCGTTGCTACAGGAATTGAGTTCGATAAATGGGCTTTACAAAACCGGGCAACAAGCCGAGGGTTATTACAAAGTCACCGTGACTAAAACTGGTTACCAGGATTTTGAGACCTTCATACATTTTCAGCGTGGAGAATTAATAGAGCTTAATGTGCCGCTGTTTCCCAATGGCATACGAAATGTGAG
>JACMMM010000817.1 GCA_014379065.1 Saprospiraceae bacterium | reverse complement strand
AGCATGTCTTCCAGTATCCCGCCGGTCATTGTTTCTACCAAGGCTTGCGCGTTGATGTTTATTTCAAATGCGCTTATCTGCTCCCGTGTTTCCTGGCTCAGGCTGGCATTCGCGCTGGCGGCCAAGTCCCCGATGCTCGCGGTGTTGCCTGCTACTGCGGTGGTGTTTGCTATGTCTTCTATCCACGCGGCTTTGCGTTCCAACAGGTCGTTGTAATCCTTGTCCCATTTGGCGTTTTGGTCTTCGTAGTATTTTTCTACTTTCTCAAACCAGGCTTTGCGCGCGGTGTTAAACTCAATGCTTGCTTTGTTCCATTCGTAGCTGCTGCGTTTCTTTATCACTTCCATGGTGCTGATCCAGGTCAGCTTTCGGTTGTTCAGGGCCTGTTGCTTTAGTTTCAAAACCGGGGGGCGTCATTTTCAGCGTGTCCCAGTGGCCCTTGCCCAGACACGCCCCCCACCCGTGGCTTCCCTTTGGGCGATCCACGGGTTCCCCAAAACTCTCTCGGCAATTTATTGCTCCGACTGTGTTTTGGGCTATCAGAGTCTTTTGACTCTTTACTTCCTTCTCTTTTTTTTCATAGACCTTCTGCAGATCACTATTTTACTTTGGTCTGCATGTTATCTCACAGGCTTTTTTTGCTCTTCGTTCGGGTTTTGCCTCGGTTTATTTTGGGATAGTACACTGTGCTTATATCCTCACCGAGCGTCGGACAACATACTTTTTTGAGGTATGTTGATTGTCAAACCGTCGATTACGAGTTTGAGTTCATCCGCCTCGGTTATTTCTGGGTACAGTATCTTTGTTTTGTAAGTATTCATACCGTGTCGAAGAACTTCATAATACTTAAATTGTTGAAACGGGATAGAAATTCCCGCAAGCATCAAATTCCGTCCCTTTTGTTCAGAAAGGCCAGAAAAGTATGCGGTTATTTCTCCAAATGGGTCAATACGGGGCGCAAAAGTTGTAACCACTAATACGAATGCAAAGCCAATGGCTTTCTTAGAAAAACGGCGGTCATAAATGAAATACTTGCGAATGTAGCCTACTGGCTTTCCATCAATTTCGTTCTTTACATGCTGCATGCAGTACAATACATACTCGGATGTTCGGAAACTTGATATTTTGAATGAAGCATTGTACGTGCGAAACATCTCGCCCATAATTTGGTCTGTTACTTTTTTGTCGCTGGAAAAAGCCAACAAATCTGCACTAATGCGAGATTTTAGACTTTCACTTGATTCTGCATACAACGTATTTACAAATAAACATGCAATGGTTATTGCAAGAATTTGCGCAACATTTTGTTTACCCATTCGTCGTTACTCCATCTCGTATTATTAAAGCCACTTTGTTGCATTGCCTGATATTTGACCGATCCCGCCATGAGGGCATTTCTCATGTCGTTCGAATAGCCGTCGAAACCTCCATATCCTTGTGCCGCATTGTAGCCAACTTCTCCAAACTGATAAATAGACAAATCTTGGTAATATTTGTATTCCGAGCTTTGCAAATTAACTGGGCCGGTATTGAAGGATGAAAATCCAGCAAAGAATACTGGCATGAGCAGGCTGCCAATTCTTTGCATGTCTATAACTGCTCCGGTATATAACTTGGCTAACAACGCGGGATCGTGAATTTTATGTTCAAATATTGCGTTTCCAACCATCAAATAATTGCGCTCCATTTGATTTGTTGCCGCTTCGATTCTTTCCGCTGTCCAATTACCCGCTTCCGATGCCGGTATTGTCACCTCAAAAGGTATCCCAGCCGCGCGCATCGCCATAAATATCTGTAGATCTACCTTTGTAGTATTTTGGGTGGTGTACCATTCAAAAGACGTAGCAGAAGTAACATCTGAGCCTAGCGTCTGCGTAAACACTTCACTGAAGTATTTTGCCTTGTCGGCATTTGACATACCAAAAGGATTTTCAATACCAGCACTGGACCCTCCCGAAATCCAGTTTTGAAATGCACTCACTGGACCTCCCTGTTGGTCAATTCCAGAACGCCATTCCTGAAACCCTTGAAGGAACCCGGGAATACCTGAAAGTCGTTCGGAGGTCTTAATCAAGTCATTTGAGGAGTCTATGGTGTTCAGGACATCCCAAAACTGACTTCCTGACCCACCGGGAATTCCAGGTACATCGTATGCCTCTTTTAGAAGTGTGAGAATACCTGCTTTAACACCGATGGATTCAAGTACGGATTTAGCGGCAGTCACACCACCCACAATGGTAAGCAGATCTCCGAATTGCTGTTCATTCAAAGCCAACTGCACTGCATTTTTTTGTTCTTCGGTGAGCCCAGCGAAGCGTTCAGGATCAGCATTGCCTCTAAAATGTCGATCAAGCATTCCTTGCCAGTCACCAAGGATTGGGAGTCGTATTCTGTCGCCAAATCCTGGTTCGGCCCCATTATTCGCACGCACGCCCAATTGTATGTTGCCATTGGTGTCGGTGTACCCGAATCTGCGCAAGTAATCACCTGAACTGTCATAGGCTTGGTCCGCATAGGCTGCAAGCGCTGCAGGGCCTTTCAACTGCAATATAGCAACCTCTGTGGCGAGTTGCGGGTCGGAAAGATATGCACCGGTTTCCATGGCCATGCGAACGTGTGCAAGTACCGCTTCTCGCGTTTCCTGCTGCTGACCGCTTGCACCATTGTTTTTACCATCTCGCATTCCTTCATGCGCCAGATCAACTCCGCTGTATCGACCAAGGCTGCCAAGGTAAATATCCCGCCCATTCGTACCGCGCTGTCGCGTCAGGCCTCGGGCATTTCGGAGCTTTTCATCCGCAGTCATCATATCCGTGGTAAATCCAATATGTATCTGATCCAATCCAGTCCCCAAGCGTGTCCCCGTGTCCCTACCCGCAATCCCACCATAGGTCAACTGCTGGGCCTGCATGGCATAAGCACTCTGGTATGCGTTCTGGAATGCGGACTGATAAGCCGCAGAACCCGGGGCTGCACCAGACTGTGCTGCCTGTTGTGCCGCTATCTGGTTTGCAAGCTGCTGCGCTTGTGCTTGTCGGTTCATGCCATCGGCAAACTGCATCATGTTTCCCATCAAATTAATGCTGCTTTGTCCTACCCCCAAGCTGGCTCCACTGCTCATCAAGTTAATGTTTATACCCGTACCTCGCAAGCGATCAAACGATTCACCCCATGCGATCGATTCCTTGTTGGCAGGGTCAATCTGTCCTGCCCCTATGGCGTCATCGCGGAATGCTGAAGCAATGGCACCAAAGTCTATGAGGTTTACAGACAAGCCACCCATGTTGTCAAAGGCACGGCCCGCAAGGCTGCCAAAGTCACTTCGGCCTCCGTCCTGAATTGCCGCTCCTCCAAGGTGTACACCAAAGGTTACTGCCTGTTTGGTCAGACTCGATGCCAGGTTAATGCCGCCTTTCCAAAAGCCCGCACTGTCTCCTGCTAACTTGTT
>JACMMM010000816.1 GCA_014379065.1 Saprospiraceae bacterium | reverse complement strand
GCTACTATCGCGCCATTGCCAGGGCAAACCTTGCCATTGAGAACATTCCGCTCGTAGAAATGGATGCAACCACCCGCGACCGATTGGTGGGAGAGTGCAAATTTTTGCGGGCCTACAGTTTTTACCTCTTAGTGCAGTGGTTCGGCGATCTGCCACTTATTACCCATACCTTACAAGGCGATGAGTATTATGCTCAAACCCGTCAGCCACGCGAGGAAGTGTACGCTCAAATCGAGACAGATCTGACCGATGCGATCGCCGTTTTGAAAGAAAAAAACGAATACGCCCCGGCAGATTTGGGCCGTGTAACAAAAGGCGCTGCAAGAGGCTTGCTTGCCAAATTGTACATGATAAAAAAGGACTGGACCAAGGCGGAAGCACAGTGCATGGACATCATTAATTCCATGCAGTACAGTCTATTGCCCAAGTATGCCGACAATTTTTTGAAGGTGGGCGAAAACGGTGCGGAGTCAGTTTTTGAGATCCAAGCGGTGGCTTTACAAACCCAACAAGCTGCCGGGCCAGGTTCTTCACCCTTCAATATGGTTCAAGGCGTACGCGGCAACCCCAACCTTGGCTGGGGCTTCAATCGCCCGTCCGACAACCTCGTGATTTCCTACGAAAATGGCGACCCACGCCGTGAAGCGACTGTGATCTACGTTGGAGAAATCCTCCCCGACGGCTCCACTCAGGTGCAAGACAACGTTGAGATCATCAATGAGCGATTCAACCAAAAAGCCTGGGTGCCGGCCCACCCTGGCTTGCAGGACAACGGCCCGGGGAATATTCGGGTAATAAGATATTCGGATATTTTGCTGCTGGCAGCTGAGGCTAAAAACGAACTGAACAAGTCTGGCGAAGCGCTTCCCTTGCTCAACCAGGTGCGGAAGCGCGCGCGGGGGACCAATAATTTTATCTTGCCTGATGTGACCGTGACCGACCAAACCATGTTGCGCGAAAAAATCTACAAAGAACGCCGTGTGGAACTTGCGATGGAGCAACAACGCTGGTTCGACCTATTGCGCTGGGGTCGTGCGGGAACCGTTATGCAAGCCGTTGGGAAAACAAACTTCACCATAGGCAAACATGAATTGCTCCCGATTCCGCAAACAGAGATTGATCTGACGAGCGGGCGGATTACGCAGAATCCGTTGTATTAGTGAGTATGAAACCTCGTAGGTCTTCGAAGATCTACGAGGTTTAGATTCAAATTACATGGCCAGGTGACTCAAGTCGCCCATCCAATTTTTTACTCAAAAATGCTGCGCACGTCAAAATTGTTCTTGTTCTTGTGAATGGGATGAATGGCATATAGCCTGCTTATTACCCAAAAAGAACCGAAATCCATAGCCAGCGGGATCATCAGCGAGCATGCCAGAGGCGAGAATGGGCAATTGTTTATATGCTTTTATTAAAAAATGAGATAACTGAAAACGGCACTTCTCTCTTCCATTCGTCCCGCTCAATGTGAAAGGCGTGGAATTGGTTGGATGGTATGTTTCCCTCGCATGGGAATACGATGAAGGTATCGTGTACGGGATCAAAGTTATAACACCATTGGCCTTTTTGGCCACTATATCTTCGGTCGAAAATGGCATCTTTCAGCAATTTTTCTGCATCTTCCTTAGAGCATTTCAATTGGGATACTTTCTCCCCAGGTTTTGGCGGATTTGCCTTTGTATGAATGTCTCCGTGTTTTGAAGAGAAGTTGTACTTTCTTCTCGGTAAGATGGTGTTTACAAACCTCCATATTTTATCTGGTTCATTGAACACATTTAGGTACAAGTGATGAAAATCTGTGCTTGATCTTGCCCGTAGCAACGATACTTCTGACTCCTTTAAATCAAACGATAGCAATATTTTATGGGTTTTGTGAACAGGAACTGTTGGGAAGGAGACGAGGGGATAGTATTCCATACTCGTGTTTTGGTCGGAGTAATGGATTTTGAAGCAGTACCCATCTTCGTGGTGAGGACGGAAATTCGACAGTAATGTACCCCAGAAGTTTCCTTGACTTTGGGTGAAATATTCGTCAAACCCTTCCATTTCATTTGAAAGCCTTTTTATGTCTCTATGGGCGTACCAAACCTCTGCCCCAGTTTGCTCTGCTACTTCCAATACGGGGCTGATTTTTTTCACAAACCCTTGAAAATTAATGTCATCAAGGTTGCTGTATTTGAATATGTCAGATCCTATGATAAAGACAATGTTGTCAACCATATCAAAAGCCCATTAAATATTTTCGATCTATAGTAAACTGGTCGAAGAAACCCTTTGGCGTGTAGCGCACACGTCCGCCATCTTCTATGTTTATTTTTTCCGTTTGTGTGGCGGGTTGCATATCATCTTTGGAAAAATGATAGATAGAAACTTTTTCTTTCTGAATTCCAACTTGACCTTCTTCGAATTTTTTACAGTTAACTAAAACACCATTTATGATGTGGTCGCTATGTGTTTCTACGATAATCTGGATGCCTGCTTGGGCAGCTATGCAGATCAATTCAGCGATTTTTGACTGTGCTTGTGGATGCAGGTGTGCTTCTGGGTTTTCGAGAATCAAAAGTGCTCCAGGCTTAGACGATAATACAGCGACTATGAGCGGCAAGACATACGAAAGGCCAAATCCCACGTTTTTTGGAGAATATTCGTCGGTAGGGCCAAAATCTTGCGTATCAAAACTGTACTTGATCTCGTACCCTTCACCAATTTTGACAGGGATTACATTAACATTTTCGCTGACCTCTCGCTCCCAACTCGTCGCCTGACTCAACAAGAAGGGGTCGCTTTCCATTGGGTGGCAAAGGGCTGGGTCTACTTTGACGCTTTTGCCGTATTCAAACAAAAACTGCGCGGTCAGTTCTCCTTTCCCTTCCTCAACGGAAAGCTGTTTTTGTATTTGCACAGCGTAGTCGTCCGTGCTGCTCTCGGCGGACCTATATGCGCTTAAGTAATGGAAATCGTTTGTGAAGAAGGGAAGGTTGGCATTGTTTTTTTCAAATTTGGGGCCTTTATTGATTCGTTGCAAGAAATCCAAGTCTTTAGAAACATCAAATCGCCACTGATATTTATGCTTATTATCCTGCATAACAAACTCTATGTCTTGCCCTCCGTTAAGATATGAAACATCTTTTGACTTGCCTAAATTGCACAAGGGAGAATTGAGGCTCAAGACTTCATCGAGCCTGTTTTTCAAAAAGGTCTGACGCATCAATAAAAAAACCTGTATTATGGAAGATTTCCCCACACCATTAGGTCCGCAAAGAAGAGTTAGCGCCCCGATTGAAAGGTTAGTGTCTTTATGAGACTTGAAATTTTTGACTTGTAGCGATTTTATCATGTTGAATCGGGGTTATCTTATAAACCTTCTAAAGTATCTTTTATGATTTTTTTGATATCTTTGAATCGTTGATTGACTAAATCTTTTTGTGCCGTCCCTTGCGTTATAGCCCTTAAGAATTTTCCGCTTGGGTCGTTGTGAAGTTGTATCAGCTTTTTCCGAAAGGTGCCCTTTCGTTTCAACAATAATTTGGCATCATCATCCGACAGTTTGGAGAAGCTGACGCTCAACACCTCAAAAAGTGCTTTGTTTATTGGTTTTCTATCATCGCTGACCGAGAACCGCTTCCTGAATGCGTCGTTCTCAAAGATACCGAACGCCAAATCCATGGCTTTTTTGAAATCATCTTTTAGTTTTTTGATCTTCGCTTTGTCCAATTTTTTTACAGCAGCCATGCCGTTATTAAGAAAGGAGTCTAAATCAGGCTCATATTGGGTATAAGGGATCAAATAGAAGGCCAAAAAGCGAGTCGCAAAATCCCGGTCTTCCATGCGTTCGGGTTTTATCCTCCAATCGGTAGCTGTTGCGAATGCCTTGCCTTCTGGCGTAGCCATCAAATCTTCGAATATCCCATCATAGTTTTTACGTTTTTTAAATTGATTTTTTTCATCCCTTTCTTCGCGACAGCGGACCAGATCTGCCACCAAATCAGAAGCAACACCTTGATTGATGGCATGCCTTATTTCTTGTGGTTTAAGAATGAGACCGCCCTGGTTGATGCGGCTGAAGATATTGTACTTGACAATATCAGGCGTTCCCTTTTCGATAACATAAGCCGTAATTGGGGTTCTTTTGATCCGGGTTTGCAGGGAGCCGGGCAACTGGTCAAATGAATAATCGTGATACTGTTTTAGGAATTCCAAGTTTCCAAGAACCATGTTCTTGTCCAATACGAAGCTTTTTAGCGTGCTAATTCTTTGCAGCCCGTCTACTATTTCCCAGTCATTTTCCTCTTTTTCTGCAAAAAAGAAGGCAGGAAGAGGTAGTTTCATCAAAAGCGATTCGATAAATCTACTCTTTTTTTTATTGTCCCAAAGATTTGGGAGCCTTTGAAACTCCGTGTCCAGATGAATCAAGCCATCTGATAAGCTGTCCAATATTTGCCCAATGTTGATTGGATCGTTTTTGACTTTTATCGAGTTGGGATCAAAAGGGGAGTCAATCACAACATTTTCATTTCCACTTTCTACTTCGATTGCGATATCGTCAGTGGACATGAGTTCTATTTCTTGCATAAATTATGAGCAATTTGACGCAAAAGTAGTGCAAAATGTCACATGACGACCTCCAAGTCCCCTTGATTTTTGAAGTATATTCGATTCGATTTGCTCCGCTGTGGCCGTGCGGCGCAAGTGATGCAGGCCGCCGGGAAGACAAGTTTTACCCCAAGGAAGCACGAGTTGCTACCTATTCCGCAAACGGAGATTGATCTGACGAGCGGGCGGATTACGCAGAACCCGATGTATTAGCATGAAACCTCGTAGGTCTTCGAAGACCTATGAGGTTTGGAAATTTTCACTGGCCGGGCGACCCAAATCGCCCGGCTATTTTTTTGCAACGGCGCACACATCATCCAAATTCCTTATTTTTGAGGAAGTGAGAATGGAAGATCGCATCGGTGTTTCCCCTTAAATTTCAAGGCGCCCTTTGGATCGGCCAAGGGGCACTCAAAATCTAAAATGAAATTTTTTTGGGGTAGGAATTCCAAAGATGGATAGATTGAAAACCAGCAATAAATTATTGCAAATCAATGCCTTACGAGGCTTTATTTTCTAAAATTTGTTTAAGGCACCATGGGCGAAAAGTGTTAAAATTTTAGCGCCTAAAATACTTTTGGGCAATGTGAAAAACCTGTGGGCGTTTTTATCTCGCATTTCAGCGTAACATTTTAACCTATTTTCAAGGCAATTCAAAGAATATTTTACCCTTGTAAGTATCCGCAATCAGGCGTCTTCCCAGCCTGTTGAAATCGGTTAATTCCATTTTTCTATTGAACAGTGATGGTCTCATCGGGCATTGGCCTGATTGGGCATGGCCTCGCTTTACTATAATGTTTTTTCAATCAGTTAATCATTTTAAACAAACGCATTTTCACTATGACTTTCTCAAAGTTTCATCCGATTCTGCTGGCTATGTTCGCTGGCACAACCCTGTTCTTCGCTTCTTGCGACAAAGACGAAAACCCGAGTGGCACAAACGGCCAACTAAACGTTGAAATCACCGACGGCCCCACGGACGACCCTAATGTGAAAGCGGTATTCGTCACGGTTGCTGAAATCAAAGTGGATGGAAAGACTTTTTCCGCTTTTTCAGGCAAAAAAACCATCAATTTGCTGGCCTATCAGCAAGGCAATGTAGCCGCACTTGGTTTAGGCGATATTGATGCGGGCACTTACCAGAATATTACCCTGGTGCTGGACGCACAAACAGACGCGAACGGTAATACACCCGGCTGTTATGTGCAAACTTATGACAATGTAAAACACGCGCTTTCAGCTTCAGCCACCCAATCCATCACAGCCACCCAAACCTTTTTGGTGGAAGCAGGTGCCAAAACCAATCTGGTGATTGATTTCGATTTGAGAAAAGCAGTCCAGTATCAAAGCGGAAACGCCTCAGACCAATATGACTTTGTTGGCACCGCCGACCTTCAAGCAGCCCTCCGACTGGTAGTAAAAAGCGAGTCTGGCAGTGTGGGTGGCACTTGTCAAAACAGCATCATTAACACGGAAAAAATAGTAGCCTACGTCTACAAAAAAGGCACATTTAATCGTGCCGTGGAAATACAGTCCGAAAATGGCCTGTCTTTCAAAAATGCGGTGGGAAGTAGCGCGGTGGGTAGCAGCGGCGAATTCAAAGTCGCTTTTCTGAAAGAAGGGGATTATGAGGTTCATTTTGCAGCCTACAAAGACCTAAACAGTGACGATAAACTTGATTTTCAAGGTACGCTGGTGCTGGATAGTCTGATTGACCTCAGCAACCTTCGCTTGGGTGCTAGCGCTAACCTTCAACTTAACATTACGGTGATTGGCATATTGCCGTGATATCAATAGGGTTTTGTTGTGCATAATAGCAGGACGGCGCAAGCTGTCCTGCTTTTTTTAGTGCCCTGAGACCTCGGAGGTCTTCGAAGACCTCCGAGGTTTTCTTAAAGGCGAATGTCCAAGCGCTCTGGCTTGCTCCACACGCACTGTTCGTTTTGATAATACAAAAATGCCCGACTTGCTGGCGCTTCAAAGCTGCCTGCAACATCCGCACGAAGATCAAGATTGAGCTGACGGCTTTCGTTTGGGGCAAGCCGCTCAAAATGGAAGACGGCAAAACCATCCCACAATTCGTAGAAGTCACATTGCTTTTCGTCCACAAGTTTTTTGAGTTGCCAGGGTTGAAGTGTCAGGCCTGCGGGTATGCCAATGATGACCATTGGACAAGCTTTTGTTGCCGAAGTCTCATTTTTCAGCGTAGCACTCAAACGAACGGTTTCCCCAACGGCGGCGGCCTTATTCCCCAATGCAGTTTTGAACGAAATTGGGCAATTGGGCGCATTAATTGGCGTACGTGTTGCGTATTTTATTTCCAAATCAAAGGGAATCGAGGCGTTTTCTCTTTCAAAAAACACCTCAATGCGCGGATGGTCATTCGAGAAAAATTGCTCTAAACCTTTGATCTCCACACGGTTGGTTTGGCCTTTTGAAAAAGACTGCTCATGCACTCGTTTGCCGTCTATCTGCACGACCAGTGTACCATCGTCCGTGGTGGTAGGCTTGGGACTCTTCGCGTATTCGACCAAAGCTTTCAAGGCCAGCACAGTGCTTTGGGTATTGCCGTAGCCGTATTCGTTTTTGGATTTTGCGATGAACTGCATCGCCCGCTCAACTACTGTTTCGTTTTTCCCGGTTCTCATCATCGCCAGCGCGGCAAGTGCTGTGGTCTCGATGCGAAGCGCATCGCCCTCACCGCCAAAAACGGAGTGCGTAGTGCCCATCCAAGCGCCTTCGCCCGCTTGTTTTTGGAGCAATTTAGCAACAAGATTATCGGCTCGTGGGTCGCGCATGGCAGCAAGCGCATTGGCCAGCAATGCGATGATATAGGGGTCCTCACTTTTGGCTGCGATATGATAAGCGTGTTCGATCTCAGTTTTGAATTGCTGACCCTCACCCGCTTCTGCTACTGCCCAAGCGATGTAGGCTCCCAATATCGAGTCATTTTGCCAATCATCTCCGTTATTGGGATTCATCGCCCAGCCGCCTTTTCCATCGCGGCGCGAGCGGAGCCATGCGGAAGTTCTGTCAATCAAAGATTTATCTACGGGAAATACACGCGCCATATCCGTGAATTCGAGCAGACCATAAGCCGTCAACCCCTCATGCCCTGGGTCTCTGCCCCACCAGTCGAAACCACCGGACTTGCATTCATAAGCCGTCAATTGTCTGTAGCCATCTTCCAAAAGATTTTGTGCCCTGCTTTCTACTTCAGGACGGATAGCCCCCGTTGTGCGCAACATGTTCAGCACCAAGAGGTTGGGATAATTGCTGCTGCTCACCTGTTCAAAACACCCACTTGGCTGGCTCAACATTCGCTCCATTCCTTTCAATACTTCCTCGAGTGCACTGGGATAGGCCGTCAGGGTAGCTTCCACCGTGCCCTCCACCGGCTCGGATAGCTGGATGTTGAAGACGTTTTGTGCAGCGCTACCAGAGACCATCAGTTGAGCAGGGAAGCCCCGGTCGTAGGTACGAATGGTGGTTTCAAAAGCATCCAATATCGCCTCATCTGCGCAAAATTGAATTTTAACCGCTTGGTCTTCGTTTTCTGGATGTCCGATGCTGTATTCTGCTGTGATGGTCTTGGTTTCACCCGGTGCCAATTGGATATTCTCGCCTCCTTTTGGAGCAAGCGCGATTTTGGGGCTAAAATGTTTGGGTAAAACAAGGTTCAAATGCCCTCCTGCCGGGTAATTGGTTTTGTTTGTAAGCGCAATTTGTAAGCGCAGCAAATCTCCCACGATGACAAACGCAGGTGTTTTGACCGCGATACTCAGCGGTTTTTGGGCAAAAAACTTTTGCTCAGCATGTCCAACTTCAGCTTTGGCCCCAATGCCTTCCAGCGTAGCCCGGAAATTCGTAATCGCATCGGAGGTGAAAAAACGGACTTCCGCCTGGCCTTTTTTGTTCGTGATGACCTTGGGATTCCAATAAATGGTGGAACGGAAGTCATTGCGCACCGGAGGCTCGTTTTTTGATGCGTATTTCGGCACATAAAACGCGCGGACAGGGCTGAATTGTCTGCCAATTGGCTGCGTATGAAGTCGGCCGGTCAATACGCGCAACTGTTCCAAATCCTGAACTGGTGGCACACTACCTGTAACCCGGATGCCATCTATGTAATAGTCCGTACCATTAGACCGCGCGCCTTTGATGTTTACGTCGCCGCCGTCGATGGAAGAGGCGCCCACCGTAGTGGCTACGATGGTGTTGATGCTTCGAGTCGGCAGGTTTCTTATCTGGTCAGAGGTTAGCGTTTGGCCGCTAGAAGTATTGTCTTGTTCAATAAGGGGGATGCGATAAGCCACTATTTCTACTTCTTCCAGCGCGGTAGAACTGCTCATGCCTACATCAAGATTGCTCATTCGACCGCTTAACATCCTCAACCCGTTGATACGCTGTGAACGAAAGCCTGTATAAGAAATTTCCACATCGTAAACACCCGGGTCAAGTTGCAAACGGTAGTCGCCATTGTAATCCGTAATGGAGCCACGCACGAAATCTTGGCCTTTCATCACTTTTATGGTTGCACCTATGAGGTCTTCCTTCCAATGGTCTGTTACTTTTCCGGTCAAAACAGTGCTGCCATGATTGCCAGGGCGAGTATAAAACCTAAACTCACCTTCTGTTGGCTTCCTAGGCAACCGAAGCACGATATGGCTCCCGTAATTGAAAACTCGATGGTACTTAATCTTGCCATACTGCAAATGCGTGTAGCGTGCCAGATCCACATTTTTGAAAGAAAAAAAGCCTTGTTGGTTGGTTTTTACGATGGGGCCGTTTGGATAAAGCCTGACGGTGCCTCCCCAACTGGGCTTATCGTCTGAACGATACAAATGGCCTTCCAGCACGGCAGCAG
>JACMMM010000815.1 GCA_014379065.1 Saprospiraceae bacterium | reverse complement strand
GTTTGTCCGTTATTGGAAGGAAATATAGTTCACAATTTTAATAATTCTGTTTGTACGTTTTTGTTTATAATATATTAATAATTCAATTATTGCCGATATTTTAGTGGAAATATTTTAAATAATATTCTTCACAATGCCTTAAAAATGTCATTTGAGAAGGGAATAAGCCAACGCACTTTTGTAACATGAAGAGGTGGTAGTTAATGAATTACCGCTTTGAGATATGTTCATGGGATTTTACAAATTCAGGTGAGAGAGCAAGTCCTTCCTTCTAGTTGGGAGGACTTGCTAAACCTGAAATTCTGAACAATGTGTTAAAGTACCGCATTTTGGGTACTATCCGGCATCTTGGAGTGTTTAATAGATGCATTTTTTTCAATCCCCCGCCCTGCGCTTGTCAGGGCCACCTCAGTTGAAATGTTCATGGGATTATAATTTGTTGTTTTACGACCGCGCCAAATGAGGCGCGGTTTTTTTATGTCAATCGCCTACCTTTCGCCTGTTTTTCACTAACCTGCTCCTTATGTCAGCGACTACCGGCGAAATCAAACGGGTCACCACACATGTGATTCAAGCCATGAAAACACGCGGCGAAAAAATCGCCATGCTCACGGCCTACGACTTCTCCATGGCCCGGATTCTCGACGAGGCCGGCATCGATATCCTGCTTGTCGGCGATTCCGCCTCGAATGTGATGGCCGGCCACGAAACGACCCTTCCGATTACCCTGGACCAGATGATCTATCACGCTCAATCGGTGGTGCGCGCCGTACACCGGGCCATGGTGGTGGTGGATTTGCCTTTCGGCAGTTACCAGGCAAATTCGGAAATCGCCTTGTCCAGTTCTATCCGTATCATGAAAGAATCGGGCGCTCATGCGGTCAAACTGGAGGGCGGCGCGGAAGTGGAAGAATCCATCAAACGAATTCTCATGGCCGGTATTCCCGTCATGGGCCACCTCGGACTGACGCCGCAAAGTATTTACAAATTCGGTACATACACTGTAAGGGCGAAAGAAGAGGAAGAAGCGCAAAAACTGCGCGACGATGCCAAACTGCTGGAAACCCTTGGTTGCTTCGCGCTTGTACTCGAAAAAATACCCGCCCAATTAACCAAAACAGTGTCCGAAAGTCTTGAAATCCCCACGATCGGTATCGGAGCCGGTATGGACGCCGATGGACAGGTGCTGGTGACCCACGATATGCTGGGCATTACCAAGGACTTCAAACCGCGTTTCCTGCGGCGCTATCTTGAATTGTTCGACGCTATCGGCGAGGCAACGAAACATTATATTGCGGATGTGAAGGCGAAGGATTTTCCGAGCGATAAGGAGCAGTATTAGGCCCCTCCCCCGGCCCCTCCCCCACAGGGAGGGGGGCTTGCACGCACTTTATTTTTAGCTTTTTAGAGACCAAAGGCCATGCACTCTGGTAGATAAAGTCTTAATAATACTCAATCCGTTTTCAGTCTTTACAATCAAAGGGTATACCAGCATCTAGCCCCTCCCATTTGGGGGAGGGGTTGGGGAGGGGCCTACACCTGCCACTCAATCCCACCTTTCCCTTGCTTCTCCAACAACTCATTCGTCCTCGAAAAATGCCGGCAGCCCTGAAACGCATCACCGGCCAGCGGGGAAGGGTGAGCCGCTTCGAGGACATAGTGTTTTGTTTCGTCGATCAAGGCTTTTTTGCTTTGCGCAAATTTGCCCCACAACAGGAAAACCACCCCTTCTTTTTCACTGGAAATATGGCGAATGACGGCATCCGTAAAGGTTTGCCAGCCGTTTTTTTGATGAGACGCCGGTTTGCGCGCTTCCACCGTGAGGATGGCATTGAGCAGGAGCACACCTTGTTCGGCCCATTTGCTCAAATCGCCGTGTTTGGGTATTTCGAGACCGAGGTCCGTCTTCAATTCTTTGTAAATATTCACCAGGGAAGGCGGTACGCGTACGCCATGAGGCACCGAAAAACACAGGCCCATTGCTTCGCCGGGGTTGTGATACGGATCCTGCCCTAAAATCACTACTTTGAGTGCATCGAAGGGCGTTTTGTTGAAAGCACTGAATATCAGGGGCCCAGGTGGATAAATCGTTTTACCAGACTCCTTTTCCTGCACCAAAAAAGCCCGGATGGCAGCGAAATAGGGCTGCTGGAATTCCTCGGCCAATACCTGTTTCCAACTTTCTTCGATCTGGACTTTAGCGGCTTGTTCGTTCATAGCATTGATGTGGAGCGGTAAAACAGTTATGAATCAGCAAAAATATTGTTTTATCAACGGTAAAATATGGTGTTGCTGAAACTTTTCCATAACCCTTTTGATTATAGGGTGGGCAAAAAATTGTACTTTTGCCGCCAGTTGTTTGATAGGACGGCCCCGTAGCTCAATGGATAGAGCACCTGCCTTCAATAGGAGCACTAAAGCAGAAATGCTTTTGTGAATTTTGCCTGATCAGGAAAACCTTCGTTTGTAATTATCATTGCAACCATGGCAATCGTGAGTTGGATTCAACCAATGCAGAGACTGTACGGCAGACATCTGACCGGGTAAGGCTGAAGATGAAGAGACAGTCCAGACTACAAATATGCAACTTTTTGTTTGTGTTTTATTTTTTTATAAACAATTTTTTGTATAGCAGTGAAAACTGTAGTGAGTACGCTAAGCAGGCGGTTACTGGTTCGAGCCCAGTCGGGATCACCACCGTGAAACATAAAACAAGCCCCGGCTGAGGTAACTTCCCTGCCGGGGCTTGAGAATTTTCCGATTAAATCTTCACTTACATCTGAAATCTGCCTGGAGCGGATGCGGACCTAACCGCAGGT
>JACMMM010000814.1 GCA_014379065.1 Saprospiraceae bacterium | reverse complement strand
GCCCAGATAGTTGCAAAGCGCCCCACACCACCCCGGCGAAAGCCCTCGTTCAGGGAGTTGCCATTCAAGCAAGCCAATGTCAATCAATTGATTAACAAGGCCCTGCAATTGTTCTCTAGTCGCCTCTACTTCGTTTTCTAAATGCCTGATAATTTCAGGAAAAGGCATTTTCCCATGGTTTTCCAAAAGCAGTTCTACCACAAAATCAGCTACCGGGTCGGGGTCAATTTTCTGAAAAGCCTCGCGCTCACCATCAAAATAAAGCCAAATCCCCGCTCCCCCCCTCAAGGGGGGGCTGGGGGGGCGGGGGGGAGCGGGGGGGCGGGGACGATGCAAGGGTTCAACGACAGGCTGAGCGATTGAAAAAACGCTGGTTCGCGCAATAGAACCTCATAAATAGCGGGCAAAAGCGCGACATTGGGAGTGATAAGCGGTTTGTAATCAAGCCACTCCCCTATCTGCTCCGAAGATCCTTCGGGAATATTGACGGGGTGACTCGAAGTCACCCCGTCAATATTCCTGAAGGACCGAATCTGCACCGTAGTAAACCGCCCCAAGGGCGAAGTTTTGAACACAGACCTCGTCAAGTACTGCAAAAGAGAAAATGCCGCACGACGGTCTTTTTTGTCAAATTGCACCACTGGCTTCTCCGCGAAAGCCGGGAGGCTATTAAGCAAATCGTGGCTGGCAAAAAGCAGGGCACGTTGCATCATTGCATCGCTGGAGATGGCTTGAAGGCTGCGGTAATTGGCTTCTAGGTTTTGGGCAAATCGGTCTTCGGCGGCTTGCTTTTCTTGCAGCGTTTTGTGCCAGATTTGGAGACAATCAAGAAGTTTTACAAGGTCTTTTTCGGCCTGGATGCTTACCTCAAAATTCGGAGAAGGCAATTTTCTGCGCTGATAAAAATCCTTCCGGGCATTGTAAACGGAGGTTCGCAGGGGCGAATCGGGCAGAGATACAAGCGCATCTTCAAAGGCCTTGAGCAGTTGCCTCGCTGAATCTTGTTCAGCATTTTGCAGCGCCACCCAATCGGGCATGCCACAAGTAAGCGGTGCCCACATGCCCAAAGGCAACCCTCCGTTGCGAATGAGTGTCATGGGGAAGATGGTCATTGCGTCATGAAGATGGTCATTGCGTCATTGAGTCATTTTTACCCGCCGTAGCCAAAGCGAAGGAGGGCGTCATTTTTACCCGCCGAAGCCAAAGCAGAGGAGGGCGGCCATTTATGATATATTATTTTTCAGATGAAAAAAATTTCCTTCCTCCCTTTTCTGCTTGCTACAGTACAAATACTGGCACAAAGCAAAGAAAACGAACGCTTTGCGCTAGGTTTTTTTACAGGGATGGAAATACAGTCACTCGGTGTGCAACCATTGGGTAACCATAGGCCAGAAGACCTGACAGCAGGAGCGGGCAGACCAAAAACTGGGGCTTCTGTGGGCATTTTTGCCCAAAAGCAAATTTCGCGTTGGCTACATTTTCAACCGGAACTGGCCATTTCATATATTGAAAACCAGGTGATTTTTTGGCCGGACGGGCCTAAAACCTATCGCTTCCTTGACGCTGAATTGCCCCTGCATTTTGTAGTGTCTGACTGGCGGCGAAACCATTCGCCCTTGCGCGGCTGTGTCATTTTTGGTGGACGAATAGGTTGGAACTTTGCCCAAAACGCTTCCAATTTACTAAAAGTCTCCCAAGAACGGTTTGGGCTCGACCTTGGCCTTGGTGCTGAAATCAAGCTCAAACGCTGGAGGCTCCAACCTGCATTTGTGTATTCTCACGGTCTGAATGACCTCCACTTTTTAGAGCATGCAAAATATGACGAGGTGGTAGGGAAGATGGTGCGCGATAAGTTGGCGCTCCGGCTTTTGGTTTGGAAATTAAAGAAATAAAAAAGGGACGATCTTGCGGTCGTCCCTTTTCTGTTTATGGATTAGGTGAATCAATTCATCTGCTGGAAGGCCCAAAATAACAGGCCAAGGTGAAGTGCCAGCGCAAAGATGGTGACCAAAGTTTTGCTCTTTTTCATATTATAAGGGTCGCGATCGGTTTTTGTGCGACTACCTATTAATGCCAAAAGCCATGCCACTCGTGTACCAAAATTTGTTATTAATTTTTAAAATCATTGGTTTTCAAGGCTTTAGGAGGTTCAATAAAGTGTTTTTTTAAAAAAACATGGATTGAAACGCAGTTTGCGAAGCTGATTTTTACCTTCGCCACAGCTAATTGACCCGCCCTCGCCACTGCTGCTAAGTTGTAAACTGCCCGTTTTGGGGCTTATTTTCCCCATCTAACAGCGACTCAACTTCACCGTTTATCATTCAAAACGTATCACTTAAAATGAGCCATTTTCGACCCGGTGTCCTACATGGACAAGAAGTCACTGATTTATTTAACTATGCCAACGAGCATAATTTTGCTTTGCCCGCTGTGAACGTCATCGGCACTAACTCGGTGAACGCAGTGCTGGAAACAGCCGCAGCCGTAAAAAGTCCGGTCATCATTCAATTTTCTCATGGTGGCGCAGCCTTTTTTGCAGGAAAGGGCCTTTCCAACGAAGGCCAGCGCGCGTCCATCCTCGGGGGTATTTCAGGAGCACAACATGTACATGCTGTAGCGGAAGCCTATGGAATCCCTGTTATTTTGCACACCGACCATTGCGCATTGAATATCCTCCCTTGGGTAGATGGCTTGCTGGATGCAGGCGAGCGCTTTTTTGAAAAAAATGGTTTCCCGCTTTACAGCAGCCACATGCTCGACCTTTCGGAGGAGCCGCTGCATGAAAACATTGAAATTTCGGCCCGATACCTTACCCGCATGTCCAAGATGGGCATGACGCTGGAAATTGAGCTCGGCGTGACGGGTGGTGAAGAAGACGGCGTGGACAACTCAGACGTGGATTCTTCCAGGCTCTACACTCAGCCGCATGAGGTGGCCTATTCTTACGAGCACTTGAAAAAAATCAGCCCCAATTTTACGGTGGCAGCTGCCTTTGGCAATGTACACGGGGTTTACAAACCTGGCAATGTGAAACTCCAGCCTGTGATTTTGAAAAACTCCCAAGACTACATCCGGGAGAAACATGGTATTTCGGAGAAAACACCCGTGAACTTCGTATTCCACGGTGGATCTGGCTCGGCACAAACAGAAATTCGTGAAGCCATTGAGTACGGCGCCGTGAAAATGAATATTGACACAGATATGCAATGGGCGTTTTGGGATGGTGTGCGCGCATACCACGATGCCAAACGCGGTTACCTGCAAGCCCAGATCGGCAACCCGGATGGAGACGACAAGCCAAACAAAAAATACTACGACCCGCGTGTGTGGCTGCGCGAAGGTGAAAAAACCTTTGTGACAAGGCTCCGGCAAGCATTTGAGGATTTGAATTGCATAGGGAGAAATCAGTAAACAGTTGGCAGTTGGCAGTTGGCAGTAGGCAGTTGGCAGTTCAAAGAAAAAAGGCTTGGCAGATTGCCAAGCCTTTTTTGGAAAACTAAACAATGGCTCACTTGCCATCTTCGACCGGAATCCAGATTTTTTTACCCGGAATAAGCGAATCATCGAGGCCAATGTTGTTGACCTGAGATATTTCGTATGGGGAAACATCGTATTTATCGGCGATGCTCTGAATCGTTTCTCCCTTTTTGACTAGATGCTGGGTAGATTTGGGATCTGCGGTCGAGCTGCCTGCTGTTTGGGGTTTTCGAGTCTTAGGTTTGACGATCTCCTTTCCATCCGGGTCGTCTCGATCATCATCCGCATACCGACGCGTTTTATTGGATTCGTTTGGTGATCTGTCATCAGAGGTATCTTCTTCCAGTATATTAGTGCGAGGTTTTTGCTTTGCGGTGGTAGGTCGCTTACTTCCAGAATATTTCGGGTTTTCACTCACATTGTCGTATTCAGCGGGAGAGTAGGACTTATTCGCAGTGCTGGGTTTCTTTGTAGATACTCCCGTTCTAGTTTTGGCACTACTGGGCGAATATGATCCTGAAGATTCAACACCGCCATAGTTGTATGGGTCATAGCCATCGTCTTTTATAGTGGTGGGCTTTCTTGTGTAAGGGTCATTGTCCTCTTCGTTATCCTCTTCGTCTCCATCTTCTTCGATCGGGATTAAGAATGTTTTGCCGGGCATGGCTTCTCCTTTGTCACTCAGAGTCGGTTTATTTAATTTTCCAAGTTTACCGCTGTCAACTTTGTATTTGGCAGCAATGGATCTGATTGTTTCGCCTTGCCTGACTAAATGTTCTTTATAAAGCTGAACCTTGACTTTTTTTGCCCCATCTTTATCGTAAAGCGAAGTTTCCTCATACCGGTCTTCATCTTTGTAAACCCTGTCATCGTCATAGTTGTACTCTGCCGGTGCTTCAGATTCTTCAATGATACTTGGCCGTTTTTTGGGCTGGATGTAGCCTTGACTGTTCTGCCTTTTCACCGTGGGCTGCTTTGTTGTAGCAGAAGGGCTTTTTAGCACCTTTCCATCAAGGGTACACGTGCATTCTGGGATGATGATTTCTTGACCAATGGTAAGCGGCTCATCGCCTTCGAGCGGCATGGCGTTGGCAATACGGATGCACTCTTCGGGGCATCTATACATCTTGGCGATTTTGTAAAGATATTCGCCACGGTGTACGACATGGATTTTGGGTCGCGTGTAAGCACCCGTTGTTTCTGATTCAAAATACTCGTAATCGTCATCATTGGCAGGCCCGTCTGAATACTCCAGCGGACGGTTGGGATCATAAGTTTTTTGTGTCTTGCTTTTTTGTGCGAGTGATTTTTGAGTGCCTTTTTGGGTCTGGGTGCCACCTTGCATTTTTACCGTTTTGGTATTTTCAGGCTGAGCGTCATACACTTGGGCCTTTACACCTTTATTGCTGGTCGTTTTTTTGGCCGCTTTGGCGGGCGGTGGTTTGAGCCATAATTTTTGGCAGATTTCTATAAGGTCAGGATTTTGAATTTTGTTCCATTTGATGAGGTCTTGCTCACTAACCTTGTAGGTACGGGCAATGGCACGCAGGTTTTCTTTCTTCTGCACAATGTGCGTGCCGGGTTCCCAGTCTTCAGCGCAAAGGATACCGTTCGCACCCTTGGAATACTCAGCAGGGGATTCCCCATCTTGCTCTTTTTGCATGATGGAGCTCATTTCTTTATCGGATTCAAAACTATCGTCGCCATAGTTTGCCGGCTTTTGGAATTTCGACATTGCAATTTTGCCAGAACCTTCTGGGCAAGCTTCCGTGATATGGTCGTCTAATGCCATACCGTTCACTTTTACCAATTGGAGTTCGTTTTCCATAGCGGACGAAGCACTGTTGCCCGTGCGGTCGTTGACGATGCCAACATTTGGTATGAACTGGAAATCTGAGCGGATTTGACCGGATTTCACAGGTTGGCAGTGGAAAGAATATTCCATAAGGCAATTATTGAGTTTTGCCCCAGAGAAATAGGCTGCTGTAGGCGAGCCTGCCACGGCCAGGTTTTGTTCGTTCACCAAACGGAGGGTATCAAACTGAAACGAGCTCTGCTTCGACCGCACCCAATATTTGGCCGCTTTGCGGGCCACGAGGGTGGCCGATTCAACTGGCATGAGCCAGTAACCCCCACTTTGACGCTGAAACACGATGAGCATTTGCTGAGCTCCTCGGTTGACGCTCGCTACAAATGCGTCATCAAGGTCGAGGTTGCGGCAAGTCACTGTACCATCGGGCAGTTCAGGCGAAAAATGGCCGGCCCCTTCGGTCATGAAGATGTAGTGCTCTAGCGTATTGGGCTTCACTGAATAAGCCCACACCGCGTTGTCGCCCTTCAAATTTGGGTACGAGTAACGGTATTCCAACTGGTTCATGCAGTCGCGGTTGAAAAGGACGTAAGTAACGTCTTGCGCTTGAAGGGTGTGCAATGAGAAAAAAGCGGCAAGCGAAAGGATAATCTGTTTCATGGCAAAGATTTTTGCTGGTGATAAGGGCATATGTTTATTAAATTTTACCGCAAGGTTATGGCAGAATTTTGAAAATACATCCTGAAAATCAGGAAGATGGCAAAAAAGCCCTCGAAAACTATATCCAAACGTTACAATCCATCAATTTCTTGCCCTACAAGCGCTGGACATTTCAAAACCTCCGAGCACTCTGACTACCTTTGCCCCCATGTCAAGACCTCTCATACTCGTTACCAACGACGATGGCATAGTAGCCCCTGGAATCCGCGCCCTCGTTGAGGTGGCAAGCAGCTTGGGCGATGTCGTTGTCGTTGCCCCTGATTCGCCACAAAGCGGCAAAGGCCATGCCATTACCATCCACGAGCCTTTGAGACTTAAAAAAGTCAACCCATTTCCAGGCATCGAAGCCTGGGAAAGTTCCGGCACTCCTGTTGATTGCGTCAAACTCGCCAAGCACATAGTACTTAAAGACCGTCCTATTGACCTTTGTGTCTCCGGTATCAACCACGGCAGCAATGCCAGCATCAACATTCTCTACTCCGGCACGCTCTCAGCGGCTATGGAAGCCGCGCTTGAAAGTATCCGCAGTATTGGGTTTTCGCTGCTCGATTACAGTTTTGAGGCTGATTTCGAGCCTGCAAAGCCCTGGGTACGAAAAGTTATGGAATTCATGCTCTCCCGCCCCTTTCAACATGGCCAATTGCTCAACGTCAACATCCCCAAGCTGCCCGCCGATCAATTGAAAGGTCTGCGAATATGCCGCCAAGCCGATGCCCGTTGGATCGAAAATATGGTAGAAGGTCGTGATCCTGCAGGCCAGCCTTATTATTGGCTCAGTGGCGAATTTTTCAACAGTGACCAGGGCACTGATACCGACGTGTGGGCCTTGGAAAACGGCTACATTTCCATTGTGCCCTCCATGCACGATCTGACGAATTACCCGGCCATTGAAACCTTAAAAGGATTGGAAAACTCAAACAAGCAATAAAAAATGTTCCAACGCGACGAAATCTGGGTCGGCCTCCTCTACGGCCTCCTTTTGCCTACAGCAGGCTTTTTGCTGCTCTACAACCTCTTCTCGATCCTGGAAATAAAAGGTGCGGCCAGTGGCGAAGGCTTTTCCGAAAACTTCCGCGAGCGCACCTTGGCCATTGTAGCCATCGCGCTCAACCTCTTCACACTCAGTCGCTTCCGAAAATTCCGCTGGGAGCGTGCCATGCGTGGAGTGGTGATTGCCACTTCTTTACTTGCCGTGGTATGGCTTTTGCTCTATGGGGTGAAAATGTTATAAAGTGACAGTAGGCAGTAGGCAGTAAGCAGCAACGGCGCATTGCCAAACTGCCTACTGCCACTGCCTACTGCAACTATCGCTCCGGCTTCCAGGTGGCCCCGAATTCTTCTACCAGTTTGTTGTCGTAGAAGTCAGCTTTCTCGAAGAGGTTTTGGAGCAAGGCTTGTCCTGATTCTTCGTTGAGGTATCGGTCAAAAATAAGTAACGAAAGCACGATGTCTTGTTCATGAACACTGAGCGTCACTGCTTCGTTGGCGTAGTTTTCGCGCAACAGGTATTCGTAGAGCGGTTTGATGTCTTTTTTGGGGAGTTCGCAAAGCAGTGCATCTGCGGAAAGGAGGCCCGTTTTGTCGTGATAGGTGATGATGATGGTGGCACTGCCGTGTTTAATTTCCCAAGCATTGGGGCCGGAACGGCTCAGCATCACGTCGTGACCGATATTACTGATGAGGGTTTCGATGGTTTTGGCTGTACCAGAAGGCACATATTCTTCCACGGTGGAAGGCAGTTCGGCTTTGTGGCCGCAATGGGCGCAGTGTTTGTTTTCAACAGTGGCTTCGGTCAGGATATTGAGACATGCTGTGCAACGGCTTGCATTCTCGGAATTGGCTTCGGCAAAGTGCAAGAGCGTTTCATTAAGATAACGGACGGGCAGTGAAAAGCCCGTATTGTCACCATTTTGGATCACAAAAGTATTGACTCCTACGACTTCGCCATCGCTATCTACAAGCGGGCCACCAGAGTTTCCAGGGTTGAGCGCCGCGTCAATGTGCAGGTACGGGATGCCGTTCATCAGCTCGGCAGTGTTGGAAACGATGCCGCTTTTGAGCGAAAATTTGAGTCCAAACGGGTGGCCTATAGCCGTCACCGAGTCGCGTTCACGGAGTGTCTTGGAAGTTCCGAGGCGGATTTCGGGCAATTCCTCTCCATTCATGGGGGCATCGAGGAAAGCCAAATCATATTTCGAGTCAATGTACCGAACGCGGGCAAGTTGCTTTTTAAACCTTGCCCCCTCGATCACTACAGAACGATTGCCCTCCACCACATGGTGGTTGGTGACAATTAGCCCTCGATTGCGCAAAAAAAAGCCCGTTCCTGTGCTATAGGGTGTGGCAATCTGGACAATGGTGTTGCGATAATCTTCTACAAAATCAAGCATAAAGGTGGATTAGAATGGGCGAAAGTACGACGAGGCACGGTTATCTCACCTCTTTTCGCAAAAGCGTAACATCGGTCAAGCGAACTTCGGCCTGCCAGTAAATATCCCCGGGCCTTCGACGACTTTTCTACATCTGCCATTGTGGATGCGAATTTCGTTGGCGTGAAGCCCGAGTTTGCGGTGGCCGCTGTGGAGGTATACGATGCGGGTCATGACTCCGTGAAGTCTTTGCAAGTGCAATATTCCAATCCCCAGGGACACTCTGACGGCTCGTATTCGCAGAACTCGACGCCGATGTGCCCATGCGTCATCACGAATGTCGGCTCTTCCATGCGCTTCAAAAGCAGGGGGTACACCAGCCGACCCGGCGCGGCATCGGGCAGCACCGGGGTAAAATTGTACGCTGCCCACAGTCGGCACAGGGCTTGTGTGAGCGCGGCCAATTCATCATCGTTCAGCCGCTCAGCGGGCGGGAACTGCACCGGCTCAAAGCCGAAATGGTAGAACATATCCTGCCGTTCGGGCGGTGCTTCGTCGCGCCATTGCTCCATTTCGGATATACTGCGCTCAAAGTCGAGGTTCGCCATGACCTGCGCTGATTCGGGGGGCGGCAGCGTGGGGTTTCCCGTTTCGTCGTCATCTTCGAGCCACGGGAGACCAGGCGCCGCCGCGTCATCGTCCAGCCCGAAGCCCATTGGCGGTCCGTCGTAGCCCTCCGGCGGGTCGAGCCAGCGTTCGGGCAGGCCCATTTCGAAGTAGTGAGGCGGGTGAACGCGCCAGCGGGCGAGGATGGCGGAATGGAGGTCGGCGAGGAGCTGGAGGGTGTAGAGGGACATGGGTTAGTTGTTAAGTTGACAAAAACTGGTCTTCAAATTGCCATCGTTCCACGGCTTCATCCTCTACCATATTATATTATAATCGAGTAGGCGAAAGTTAACCTGCCAAGCTTCCAATCACTCCTTCCTTACCTTCCCCTGATACACCTTGCCCGAGGGTGTAATCGCCTTCACAAAGTACACACCGGCAGGCAAATATGCCAATTCAATACTTCCTCCCTTGGGCACATCTTCCTTTCGAAGTAAGGTTCGGCCAGTCATGTCGCTCAATTCGATGCTCATTTCTGATGCATCACCGGGGATTTCCACAGTGACCGATCGAGTCGAAGGGTTGGGGTAAATTTCCAGCTCTCCAGCCAGCGGTTCTTTTGTGGGGGATGATTCAGGGGAGAGTTTGACGACCCACAGGTCGTACTTTCCATGATTACCCGAAACATCGCCATCGTTGGAATCCGTTGTTGCGATCAGTATATAACCACCATTATTGGTGGGCTCAATATTTCCAGGATATTCAATACCTGTTCCTCCAAGGGTTTTCTGCCACTGAATCTCTCCCAATTCATTGATCTCTACTAACCATATAGAGGGATAGTTATCATTATCTACAACATCTCCATCTCTAGAATAAGAGAGTCCACACAAAAGGTATTTTCCCTGTGCTGTTTCCAAAATTGAAGTTAGGATGTCATCATCATTCCCACCCATGGATTTCTGCCATTGAAATGCTCCATTGGCATCCAATTTCACGATCCAAAAGTCAGTGTACAGGTAACCGCCCACAACTTGGCCATCGGATGATCCGTCCGTCCCGCCCACAAGGTATCCGCCATCACTGGTCTGAATCACCAGCCTTCCGTCGTCAGTGCCGCTTCCGCCGAGCGCCTTCTGCCATTCCATTTCACCTAAATTGTTAAGTTTTACCACCCAATAGTCATTATTCCCGTGATTTTCAGGCACATCACCATCTTTTGAATCTGCACTACCCATCACAACATAGCCCCCCTCGCTGGTTAATTGTATGGCATAGCCTTCGTCCTCGCCCGTTCCACCATAAGTTTTTTGCCATTCGATGTCTCCTCCGTTGTTCAGTTTTACAACCCAATAGTCCATATTTCCATGATTGTACGTCACATCGCCATCAATCGAAGCAGTATAACCTGCCATGATGTATCCGCCATCAATAGTTTGTCTTATGGAACTGGCCCTATCTTCCAAAGAGCCGCCCAAAACTCTTTGCCATTGAATATCCCCAAAATTGTTCAACTTCACTACCCAACAGTCCCACCCCCCGTGATTGCCAGAGACATCTCCATTGTTAGAAAGCGTTGAGCCGACTAATATATACCCTCCATCTGTTGTTTGCTGGATGCAATAACCAGCCTCATAACTGCTGCCACCCAATACTTTTTTCCACTGAACTTGTCCATTAGAATCTGTCTTTATTACCCAGCCATCACTTAAACCATGAGATCCTGATACATCGCCATCGTTAGAAAGTGTATTGCCAGTCATTATATATCCCCCATCGGAGGTTTGATTAATAAAACTTCCGCCATCGTCTTTGCTTCCGCCAAAGGATTTTTGCCATTCGAGGGTGGGTTGGCCGAAAACAAAAATTACAGGAAATAATAATAGAAAGAAAAAAAGTGTTTTTTTCATTATCAGAACTTTTGGATGAGCGACACATTAAAGAACGCCTTCCGAGGTTATCATGATTTCATTGCTTTAAGAGTTCGGATGCCTTGTTTCGATTCAATACGAATCAAATACAGCCCTTTGGCAAGAGAATGAGTTGGCACTAAGATCGTTTCAGAAAGTGTATTAACTTCTTGCTGAAGCAGCTTTTGGCCTT
>JACMMM010000813.1 GCA_014379065.1 Saprospiraceae bacterium | reverse complement strand
TTTCATAGTAGTAGCCCGGAACTCCGTTCCGGGAAAAATTTCCCCGGAACGGAGTTCCGGGTTACAAAATGCAAAATCAATTTTTCAAGGGCCTAAAAGTAGTCGAATTTGCCAGTGTTTTGGCTGGTCCCGCCGTCGGAATGTTCTTCGCCGAACTGGGTGCAGAAGTTATCAAAATCGAGAACAAAACCACCGGCGGCGATGTGACCCGAGGCTGGAAGCAGCCCTCGGAAGACCCCGATTCGCCCATTTCAGCCTATTGGTGCAGCGTCAACTGGGGCAAAAAACACCTTTTTCTAGATCTCAACGACCCAGACGACCGAGCGGAAGCAATTAAAACTGCCCTTAGTGCTGATATTGTAATCTCCAATTTCAAACCCTCTTTTGCCCTCCGAATGGGCGTAGATGCAGACACGCTGCGCCTTGAAAACCAAGCGCTTATCTACGCACAACTCAGTTCATATGCCGACCCGGAAGACGAAAGCCCAGCCTTCGATATCGTGCTCCAAGCCGAAGCAGGCTTCCTTTCCATGTGCGGCGAACAAGGCGGCCCGCCCATTCGGATGCCCGTGGCCTTTGTGGATTTGCTGGCGGCGCACCAACTCAAAGAATCCATTTTACTCGCCCTCCTCCACCGCGAACGCACGGGGCAAGGAAGCATCGTGACGACTTCGCTCATGGAATCTGCCCTTGCCTCCTTGGCCAACCAAGCCAGCAATTTTTTAATGACCGGGCACATCCCGCAGCGCATGGGCACTAAACACCCTAACATCGCGCCCTATGGCGATACCTTCCTTTGTGCCGACGGACAAACGCTACTGCTGGCGGTGGGCACGGAGCGGCAATTTACCCAACTGTGCATGGTGCTGAGCCTTGAAAATTTGTTGCAAAATATTGATTTCCAAACCAATGCGGCCCGAGTCAAAAACCGGGAGCGGCTGAACGACCTGCTTCAGGCTCGGGTTTCGACAATGACCCTAAATGACGCAATGACGCAATTACAAGCCGCAAGAGTTCCGGCAGCTAGAATCCGCGATTTGAAATCGGTGTTTGAAATGCCGATAGCGCTGGAGATGGTTTTGGAGGAGAAGATGGAGGGTGGGAGGGTGACGAAGCGGGTAAAAACTATAGCCTTTAAAATCGGCGGGGCGGAATCAGGCGTTTAGCGCTCCAAAATCCGTCTCACCCCTTCCACGACTTTCACCCAAGCTTCATTTTCATTTGCCCATTTTTTGTCCGTAATCGACACGTCTTTTTCTGGCAGCGCATTGCGTTTGGCAAAATCCAACTCCGTCCACAGACAAAAATCAACAATGACTGGCACGAGGATGCAATCGCCGACCGCACAGCGTTGCTCAATGATGGGCAATTCCACCCGTTGTATATAGTCTGTTGCAAGACTGTTGTGTGTCACTAAATATAACACCACATCCGCCTCGCACAAGGCCGCTTTGATGCGTTCATCCCAATCTTCTCCAGGGAAAATATCGTGGTCATGCCAAGCGACGACTTTCCCACGCAACCCAGACAGGTGTTTGAGCAATGTGTCTTTATGCTGGTGGTCATGTTTAGAATATGAAATGAACACCTTCAATGGATCGCGATTAGATGTGGCAAAGCGGAGGTTTGAGTTTATTACTTCTCCATCAAGTGGCAAATTAACAAACACCCCATCCAACAAGCCTGCCACTGATACATCTTCATAAGGCGGTATTTTACATTCTACCGTTCGTTTTCCAGTAGATTTCCGAAGAGCTAGGTCATCATAATCATAAAAATGCGGCTCCACAGATTTGATACAGACTCGACAATTACAAGGAATCATCTTTTTCACCTTCAAGCCTTCCAACCGCATATGCATTGTATCGAAATCTTCACTCAACAAGGTAAGCAATTCCTTAGCATGAACACCCCGCGCACGGAGGCTGATTTTTCGACTCCCCCATGCCTCCGTCACAAGAGCCTGTGAGCGCTCTCGCTCAAAAACAACACCGCTTTTCCAAGCAAGTTCGGGCTGCAACACATAGCGATGCATCCGTACGATGTGTTGTGAGAGCAACCCCTTTGGCATAAATTCATATTCGTAACGTATTTGCAGGTTGTCCGTGTCCACCCAATCAAGCTCATCGGGTTGTAAAACCGAAAGCAACTGTGGAGCGAGCCAGATCTCCGTTTTTTCGTCCGGGAGTTTGTAGCAGAGTTCAAATTTTTCCATGAGTGCCAACAATTCTTCATGTTGATCCGCATAGCGAACCTCTGCCCAGATAGTTGTCAAGTCAGCTCGTGTAAAACGCCCTAATGCACCTTTGACCTCTTCACAATCTAACACTTTGTACACTGCGTCGGTTGCCCATTGATTATTTAACACCAGTGTTTTTCGCAACACTGGATGATCTTGAAAGTGTAAAAAAGCACCAAAATCATGAAGATAGCTACTTAAAAACAAGGCTCGTTCTTTTTCAGGTATGGTATTTTTTGCACAGATTTGGTAAAAGTTTTCCAAGGTAATATGGTCACGGCCCTCCTCTCTGGCAACTCGTTCCAATTCCCGACGGATATCGAGCCAAGCTTTGGGTTGTTCTTCGCCGATATGTGGGAGTTGCTTGAGCCAGAATTCTATAGCCTCCCAAACTTTGTCTAAGCCCCGACAGCTGAGTAAGTTGACAGATTTAGACTCTTTAACAAAGCCAAAACGTCCTTGCATACCTGGCAAATCCAGTTGCTTGCTGCGGTCACCTTTTTCATTTTGAACAATAATTAAGGGGCTCCCACCACCGTATAGTTGTGCTACTTGAAGCCAGTAGTTAAAAGTAGGGTCATTGACTGTTTTTTCATCCTTGCGTGTGTCGTCTAGAAGAATATAAAGCGAGCGTTTGGTCAGGAAAAATTGGTGAGTGGCATGATATATTTCTTGACCACCGAAATCCCAGATATTTAGTCGAAAGTCCGTTCCGTCAGAAAGTTTTAAGTCGTAGGGGAATACATCAACACCTTTAGTAGTTGCCTTTTCTTCAGGCAATTGGCTGGTTGGGTTAAGTAGTTTGCGTGCAAGAGAGGTTTTGCCAGCACCGCCCTCACCAAGGATTAAGCATTTGGCTTCAGCTAGACGAATTACTGTTCCTGATATTTTGGCTCTATCTAGCTCTTCAAAGTATTGAACGATTGCAGAGTTGCCTTGTCTTACAATTTCAATAGGCGGAGTTGTAAGTGGGCAGCCCGCAACCCTTATATCTCCACTTTCTCCAGTTTCAGATAGGTTTACTTGCTTACCAATCTTTATTAATGGAAGAACTGGCCAAAGATTCGCAACCATTGTTCTTCTACAATCGATAGCCTGTAGATTAATTAATCTTATTAAGGGATACAAATCTGATACTTGTGTATTAAAACATAGAAGCACCTCCATATTAACCAGTTCAGCCAATGGTGACAAATCAGCAATCAGTGTTGAGTAGCAATATAGTGCTCGCAAATTAGTCAGATTTGACAATGGAGACAAATCTGACAACTTAGTGTTTCCTTGTAAAATCAAACTCTCCAACCAAATACATTCCTCCAACTCTTTTGGCAGTTTGGTTAGCTCACAATTTCCCAAGTCCAATGTCTTGGCTTTTGCCTTTTTATTTTCATCTATGAGACGTATTACTCTTCCAGACATTGTTATTGAGTTTTTAAAGTGACCGAGATGTCATACTTAGAGTGCAAATATTGACAAAAAGTTCTAATATTGAGGCAAGTGGAATACGTTCGCAATAAGTTGTAATTAATAGTAAACGTCCTCACACCCCCTCCATCACCACCGCATACCCCTGCCCCACCCCAATACACATCGTACAAAGCGCATACCGCCCGCCCCGCCGCTGCAGCTCACGCGCCGCAGCAAGCACAATCCGTGCCCCGCTCATGCCCAGTGGATGACCGATCGCAATAGCGCCGCCATTCGGATTCAGCCTTGGATCGTTGTCCGCGATGCCGAGGGTACGGGTGCAGGCGAGCACTTGGGCAGCAAAGGCTTCATTGAGTTCCAGCACATCCATTTGATCGAGCGAAAGCCCTGCTTTTTCCAGGGCTTTGCGGGAGGCCGTTACCGGCCCGATACCCATGATACGCGGTTCTACACCGACCACGGCGGAACTGACGATTCGGGCAATTGGTTTTAAATTATTGGTTTTCAAGCCTTTGTCGGAGGCAATCAGCAAAGCTGCTGCGCCATCGTTCAAGCCAGAGGCATTGCCTGCCGTTACCGAGCCGTCTTTTTTGAAGGCAGCTTTAAGTTTTGCCAGCACTTCCAAACTCGTGTCGGGCTTGATGAATTCATCGTGCTCTATAAAAACTATCTCGCTCTTTCCTTTTGGTACTGAGACTGGCGCAATTTCTTCTGCCAAACGACCTTCTGCTCGCGCTTTAGCAGCTTTTTGCTGACTCCAAAGGGCGAATTGGTCTTGGTCTTCGCGACTGATCCCATGTTGCTCCACCAGATTTTCTGCCGTCATGCCCATTGCATCGGTGCCATACATGGCTTGCATTTTTGAATTGACAAAGCGCCAGCCAAAACTCGAGTCGAACATCTGGGCATCTGTACCGAAAGGTTTGCTGGTCTTGCTTATCACCCAAGGCGCACGCGTCATACCTTCTACCCCGCCAGCGATAAAAAGATCGCCATCACCTGCGACTATCGCCCGATGTGCCTGGATAACTGCAGACATACCGCTGGCGCAGAGGCGGTTGACCGTCTCGCCCGGCACCGTAATGGGTAGCCCAGCCAGCAAGAGCGCCATCCGCGCCACGTTGCGGTTGTCTTCGCCCGCTTGGTTGGCGCAGCCAAATATGACATCTGAAATAGCTGCTGGATCGAGGTTAGGATGGCGTTCCAATAGTTTTTGAAGAACGTGGGCGGCCAAGTCGTCTGTGCGGATGGGGGCAAGTGCGCCGCCGAAATTGCCGATGGGCGTGCGGATGCCGTCAACGATATAGGACATGAATCTGGTGATTATTTGATTGGTGATTAGTGATTTGGGGCAAAATCAGGACGCCCGGCACGGATGAGCGAGTCGGGCGTCCTAAACTATTTGAACATGTTTGGACTTGTCTTTAGATTACTCAGGCATACCAAGCAGGACACCGTCCAAAGTCTAACATCCAACATCCAACGTCTTCAAAAATCAATTCTCAAAAAACGTATCATATTGATTCCCACCACGTTCGGCTTTGCTTGGCATGGCCATTGGGGCATTAAGGTCGAGGGTTTCGGCAGCGTTATTAGCTTTTGCCACAATTTTACCTTTATCCCCACCCAAGAGGAACGAAACGCCATCTTTTTCCCACTTGTCGAGCATAGCGAGCCCTTCTTCCTCAAATACGCCATTTTGGAGGTCAATGCCGTCCATGAAGTTTTTGGACATGTCCATAAAGCGCTCCATTTCACCCACTTTTTGGCCTACGTCATCAGCCATGGCTTCAAGGGCCATGTCGTACATGTACTTTTTATCGGAATTGCCGCTCAGGATGTTCATGGCCGAACGCATGGCCGAATGGCTCGCTTTGATGGCCTTATATTCTTGCTCCTTCACCACGACTTGGTCGCTGAGGTCTTCGAGCATGATTTCAGAGTTCTCGTACATCTTGGTCAACACACGGTAGAGCACTTCCATGCGCTTGTACAAATCTTCAAGCTTGACGTTTGAATCTTGCAAACGGCCTGCTTTACGCGCCTGAAGCACCATCAGCGCTTCGCGTCCGGTTTCTTTGGCTTTACCGGCAAGATTGAGGTTGTTCTTGATGTTTGCGTTGTTTTGCTTGATCATCTCGCCCAGTTTGTACATCTGGCCCTTGAGATTGCTGATCTGGCTGTTCATTTTGCCAAGATTGTCCTTCAAATCCTCAATGTAACTCTTGAGGATTCCGATGGGGTCTATTTGCACAAAAGCACCTGTAATGGAGCGCATGATAGACTTATAGATGTACCACACGAGATTGCGCATCTTAGGGTCTAATACCATGTAGATTACCGCAGCCAGTGCCGCCAAAATCCCTGCGAGATATAGGGTGTTGGACGCCAATGTGATCAGCGTGGGCAAGGCTTGATAAAGCAAAAATCCGCCGCCAAGCACAAGGGCCGCCATAAATAGCCCGCCAGTGATGCCTTCAGGGCGTTCCCAAAAATTTTTGGGTTTCATAGGTTGCATGTCTGTCATTTCTCTGTTGTTGATTTGTTTAGATGTTGATGTGGTGATTTGGGGATTCAGTTATCGCTTAATGGACGTTGGACATTGGACGTTGGACATTGGACTTGAGACGGTCTAAAGTCCAGTGTCCAAAGTCCAAAATCCAACGTCATTTAAGGTGTTGCTGCATTTTGGCTACGTCGTCTTGAATCTGCGCGACCACACTGGTAAAAGTTGCTTCGAAATCAGACTTAGTAGATTCGATTTTTACCGTGCTTTCGCTGATTTCCTTTCGGATTTGTTCGCTGCGCTGACGGTTTTGTTCTATCTCTTGGGTGAGTTGCTTTATCTGCTCGATTTTCTGCTGTACAGCCGCGTCAAGATTTTTGGCCTCGTCTTCCCGGTTGCCGATAAGTTTGGCTTTTTGCTGGGCGTGGGCTTCTGAAAAGCGCGATTGTTCGCCATTCAGAATGCCCAAATAGAATTTAGCCGACTCTACTAGTTTAATGGAAGTAACCCCCATCGTTTGAGCCATAGCATACGCCGATTGGAAACGCGTCTGCTCGTCCATGGGCATTTTGGCGAGGTTTTTTAGCGACTGTCGGAACTCGAAATAATCAAAACCCTCCTGATTGTTCTTTTCCAAAGCTGAGGCCAGCACTTCTACAAACTTATCGCTCACTGAGCCACTACTAGGCGGAGTGGATACGGGTTGGGCAGGGGACGAGGATTTTGGTGGCGGCGAAGTCATTTCGGCGGGGTGCTGGCTGCCTGTGTTGGCATTTTGAGCCCCTCCCTCTTCTTCGACTACAAAGACTGACTTGAATTTTTTGATGAAATCGCTCATGGTGGGTTGGTGATTGGTTTGTTGGTGATTGGTTTAGTGGTGATTGGTGATTGGTGATTGGTGGATTGGCCAGTGAAGATCAAAGCAGGAGAAGACCATTAAACCAATCACCAATAAACCAATAACCAATCACAAAAGTGGGCGGGCAAAAGTACGGCAATTCGGATTCGTCGGCGACTGTCCCAGAATTTCCGACAAAGAAAGTGATTTGGGCAGACAAAAAGAAAAATCAACTTCTTTCACACCCTTCTATTTAAGAAATTCGGATAGAAAAAAGCCGAAATCAAACTGCTTTGATTCAAAAATTGCTTCATTTGTGTCTAAAATTCGACTTAGACTGGTATGAACAGCAATCCAATTTATGATTCCGTCAACGAACTGAT
>JACMMM010000812.1 GCA_014379065.1 Saprospiraceae bacterium | reverse complement strand
TGCAATATTTAGTCTGGAAAAAGAAATCCATGTGCCAATTATTGAAACCAATAAGGCGATAATTGAAATAACCAATGCAATTGCTGGAGTAGTCATATCTAAATTTCGTTCATTAAATCATTAATATAAATAATGAAATCTCTATTGCTTCCATTACTTATTTTGAGTTCTTGCAATTGTTCAAGTAATTCATTTTTACTATCCTTGCTTAACAAGGCTATTATACTCATGACTACAGCTACAGATGTTTGAGCTCTGATCATTGCTAATACTATCCCAAGCATATTAAGAGTGGTTTAGATAAAGCCAGAAATTTGACTTAATTTAATTCTTCCAAAATTATGTAGAACTAGTTTATTCCATTGAACATGCATTTCATTTTCCTTCGAAGTCCGTTGTTGTATTTTGCGGCACCAGCATGCACTAAATCATTTTCACAAACCCATCCATATTCCATAGTAGTATGCTGCGTGCAGATTTTCAACCCTAACCCTTATCTATTTTTATTTTCAACCCATAAAAGTACAAGTAACAATTCTAATCCCAAATAAAACTAAAAAAATGTTACCCAAAAGCCTCCGTTTTCGTAATCACTCCTCAAGTAATCTATTGATTGCCAAATACTTGCCCCCAATAATGTAAAAAACTCGTTTACTAAATCAAAGTTTACAAAACTGCATTCAGTACGTTTTTTTGCGCTTTCTCACACCCCAAAACCTCCACCAGCCTTACCTCCAAACCTGGCATCACCTCCCCGTCCGACAGTACACCATCAAACTTTACGGTCTGTATATCCCCATTGGCGGAATAGACGTAGGTGCGGCGGTTTTGCGGGTCGACCAACCAGCCAAGCATGCAAACTGGAGCAAACTGTGGCGTACGGATTTTTAACCGGATGGCAGTAAAATCAGAGACCGTGGCAACCATAACTTTGGCGTTATAATTTTTTACTGGACAAGAATACAAAAAAGACCTGCAAGTTGCTGCAGAAAATACGACCCCACGATTTCACCCACAAAATCTATTGACCATGACCTTCGCCCAAAAAGTTATCCAATTCACCCAAAGCCTCCACATCCCCGAAGTGGCGTTGCCACCAGATTTTGAGTGGCTGTTTCCATATCAGCAAGAGGAGACAATGCGCTGCCTGACAACATTTTACGAAAAATATTACACGGATGAACAGGGGCGGCATTTCATTTTTGGCATCAACCCTGGAAGGTTTGGCGCAGGAATGACAGGGGTGCCATTCACCGACCCGCTTCGCCTCGAAACCGAGTGCGGTATCAAGAACAGTTTTCCTAAAAAGCAGGAACTCTCGGCGGATTTTGTGTGGCGGTTTATCCGAGCCTTTGGCGGGGTGGAGGCGTTTGCGCAATCCTTCTACATCACTTCCCTTTCTCCACTCGGTTTTGTGCGCAATGGAGTGAATATCAATTACTACGACGACCGACAGCTTGCCCGAAGTGTCGAACCGTTCATAGTTTGGAACCTTCGGACACAATTGGAATTCGGCACCCTAGGGGATACTGCCATTTGTCTCGGCGAAGGCCAGAACTACGCCTACTTCAAAAAACTCAACGAGCGTGAGGGCCTTTTTCGGGAAATTATCCCCCTCCCCCACCCCCGTTGGATCATGCAGTACCGCCGGAAACGGGTAGACGAATTTGTGGGACGCTATCTCGCCGTTTTGAACAGCGTGTGCTCAACGAAGTGATTATGTAGCAAATCTGAGTATATGATTGTAAAAGGTAGGCTTGGGGTTGTGCAATAGGGGAATTGCCTGATTTTATCACAACATTTTAATTCGTTTTTCTTGGCGTAAACCTCGTAGGTTTAAAAAACCTACGAGGTTTTGTGCCGAAAATAGAATAATATATCGCAAACATTTCTCTGGAAACCCTTTTGACTCAACCCCAGGCCCTGCAAATGTGTGGAAAACCTACACCATCATCCCACCCGAAACCTCGATGCGCTGCGCATTGATCCAGCGAGCATCGTCGGTGCAGAGGAAAGCAACTACGCCGCCAATATCCTCGGGAAGACCTACCCGACCCATTGCAGTTTCCGATGCGATCATACTATTTAACCCTGCATTGTCTCGCACAGCCCCCCCACCAAAGTCGGTTTCGATAGCCCCTGGTGCCACCACGTTGACCCGGATGTGCCGGGCACCGAGTTCTTTTGCCTGATATTTCGTCAGGGTTTCGACCGCCCCTTTCATAGAGGCATAAGCCGCATAGCCTGGGAAGGAGAAACGGGCAAGCCCAGTGGATATGTTCACGATGCCGCCACCGTCATTGAGGATGGGCAAGGTTTTTTGTGTCAGGAAAAATGCTCCTTTGAAATGGATGTTCAACAGGGTGTCGAACTGTGCCTCGGAGGTTTCAGCAAAAGAGGCGTGAACTCCAATACCCGCATTATTTGTCACGAAAACCGCATCTGTTAAGGGAGTTGTTCCCACAGAACGGGCTCTTCCTTTACCGACGCTAACAAAGCGGGTTTTTATTTTTGTAAAGGATTTGAGATGAACTCGAATCAAAAAAGCGGTCAAGGCAATAAACAAAGCGATAGCTCCGACAGCAGCAAATCGAGCGCATCGCGCGACAGCAGCGGCTCCAGCAAATCATCGGGCTCCCGCTCCGGCAGCGGTTCGTCTGGTTCGGCTTCTGGCACGCAGGGTGGATCGCACGAGCAACACGTGGAAGCAGGCCGTCAAAGCCATAAGAATGATGACACCTCGCGGGATTCCGGTAACAAACAATCCGGCTCCGGCTCAAGCAGCACCGGCAGCTCCGCTGGTTCTAGCGA
>JACMMM010000811.1 GCA_014379065.1 Saprospiraceae bacterium | reverse complement strand
TTTGGTTATTTGTTGGCCAGAGCTTGGTATTTGTACCTGCCGTCATATCAAGTACCAAGCTCTGGCCAACAAATCCCCAAATCCCCAAATCCCCAAATAATCAAATCCACCCAAAAAACGGTTCATCCCTCAAAAACTACAGTTCATACAAAAGAACCGGGCATTGGTAGGTTCTATGTTTTGCAAGTTACCGAATAAAACCACCTTTGCAGCAAGTTCAGGACGTTGGATGTTGGACTCTGGACGTTGGACTTGATTGGTTGAAAGTCAAAAGGTCCAAAGTCCAACATCCAAAGTCCATCATCCAACGTCTACTAATAATTAAGCTATGAAATCGACTTTTTTACTGCCATTACTCGCCCTTTGTTTGTCAGCATCGGTGGCATACGCCCAAAAAATCAACGGCACAGTCAAAGAACCCAACGGACAGCCCGCCAGTTATGCTACCGTCACTTTGTACAAATCCGCAGACTCTACCCTTGTAAAAGGTGCCTTCGCAGGCGACGATGGCGCTTTTGAAATCTCAGGAGCAAGCGCAGGCAAGTATTTTCTAAAAGCCAATTTGATCGGTACTGGCGAAGTGTCTGGTCTGGCATTTGAGTATGCCGGTGGCGACCAAACCGTGGAAGCCCTCACCCTGAAAACCATTGAAAACCAACTGGTCGAAGTCTCCGTGGTGGCTCGCCGTCCGCCCGTAGAAGTAAAGGCCGACAAGACGGTGCTCAACGTAGAAGGTACTGTGAACTCCACGGGCCTCAATGCGCTCGAACTGCTTCGCAAAGCCCCGGGCGTCACGGTGGACAACAACGACAAACTGAACGTGCGTGGCAAAAATGCCGTGAAAGTGATGATTGACGGGCGTGATGTGCCCGTCTCTGGTAAGGATTTGGCGGCACTCTTGAAAGCCACACAAGCCTCTGATATTGCCAACATCGAAATCATCTCCAATCCTTCGGCCAAGTACGACGCATCGGGTAATGCGGGCATCATCAACATTCGTTTGAAAAAGAACAAAGCCCTGGGTACCAATGGCAACGTTGGATTGGAAGGCATTTCTGGCGAAACCTTCAAATACGGTGGCAACATCAGCCTCAACCACCGAGCTGAAAAATTCAACGCTTTTGGCAATTTCAACGGGCATCATGGCGATTGGCACAACCACCAAAATTTCCGCCGCGAACAACTGCTGGACAATGAACGCGCCGATGGCATAGTAGGGGAAGACTGGCGCGTTTTTGACCAAAAAAACGCGGAATATTCTGAAAGCCGCTACATGGGCTACCGCGCTGGTGTTGACTTTTTCCTCCATTCAAAACACACGGTGGGCGTACTTGTTAACGGCAGCGCAAACCCCGGCGACTGGCACTCCAGCAGTGTGGCAAAAATCAGTGACCTGCACACCGCCGACCGCGTGGACTCTCTCCTCGTGGCGACCAACGATGCGGCAAACAATCGCAAAGACCTGAATATCAACCTGAACTATCGTTTTGCCGACACCAGCGGACACTCGTTCAATATTGACCTCGACCGCGGTGCGTACCGGATTCGCGGCGCGAGTTATCAGCCCAACTATTATCGTTCGGCGGACAATTCTGAAACCCTCCGCGAAGCAATTTACCGCAACAATACCCCCACTGACATCAACATCATGACAGCGAAAGCAGACTACGAGCAACGCCTTTGGAAAGGTGTACTGGGCCTCGGCGTCAAAATTTCGGATGTGGAAACCTCCAACACCTTTGATTTTTTCAAGGTCACCAATGGGGTGCCCGTCAAGAGTGAGGAACAAAGCAACACGGTGGATTACACAGAACGAACCAATGCAGCATACCTGAACTACAACCGCGGCTTCGGCAAAAAACTAAACGTGCAGGCCGGACTTCGGATGGAAAACACGGATTACGAAGGCATTGGGAAGGACACGACGTTTACCAACAACTATACCGAACTGTTCCCCAGCGCGGCCCTCACGTACACTTTTACGCCTAAAGTCGGGCTGAACGTGACCTATAGCCGCCGAATTGACCGTCCGAGTTATCAGGATTTGAACCCGTTTGAGAACAAGTTGGACGAACTGACGTATCAAAAAGGCAACCCCATGTTGCGCCCGCAATTCACCAATTCCTTCGAGATCAGCCCAACGTATGGGGGCTATCCGATCATGACCTTGGGCTATAGCCACACGAAGGACGTGTTTACCCAAATTTTGAAACGCGACGTTCGCGACACCCGCGCTACCTATATCACGCAGGAAAATCTGGCCGATCAGAAAAACTACACGCTGACGGTCAACGCACCCACCCCCATCGCCAAATGGTGGGACGGATTTGTAAGCCTCACGGGCTTCCGCAGCCACTTCCGCGCTGATTTCAGTACCCCTGAAACGCCCAATTTTATGGTGGATCAGTCCTACAACGCCTTCAACGCCTACGCCGAGCAAAACTTCAAATTGCCGCTTGGGCTTGGCCTCCAAATTTCGGGCTGGTACAACAGCCGCGCTTTCTGGGGAACGCTTCGCAGCGCAGCACAAGGTTCCTTGGATGTGGGTTTGCAGAAAAAAATCCTTAAGGACAAAGGCGAGATTCGACTTCGCGTAGGCGATGTTTTGGGCACGGCAGGCTGGCGCGGCGAGAACCTGTTTTCCCCCGGCTTGCGCATGAATGCCAGCGGCAACTGGGAAAGCCAAACCGTGACGCTAAACTTTTCCTATCGCTTCGGCTCCAACGACGTGAAAGCAGCACGTCAGCGCAAAACGGGCTTGGAAGACGAGAAAAATCGCGTGAAAGGAGGGAAATGATCTGGTGATTCGTGGATTTGTGGATTTGGTTATTCGAGCGCACAGGCTTGGCCACTCGAATAACCAAATCCACAACTCACCCAATCACCAACCAAGAATATGAAAGTTTGATTTGGTTTATCGGAGAAAGTAGCCCCGCCCGTCGTAAGATGGGCGGGGCTTTTTTGTACCGGCGGCTTTAGCCGCAGGAGGTTAGACGGGCTGTTCCTGCGGCTAAAGCCGCCGGTACAGAGAGGTCAAAAATCGCCCATCGTCGCACGGCTCGTTTGCCAGAATCAGTGTGAATTTCAACCAAATAAATGCCTGGCAGCCAATCAGCCTTGAGCCTCGTGGAAGTGTTCTGCGCAATCCGTTTTTCCTCGATTATCCTACCTACCCCCTCTTAATTTTAAATTTTGCGGTTCTCCTGTTTACCTGCCGACAGGCACGGTTTTAAACTTTGCGGTTTCAACTTGCGGTTTCAACAATAAAATACATATCCACCAGCCCCTTGTTGTGTACCTGTTTTTGTCCCCGATGTGTGGATAAGTAAAGGTGCTTGACGGCCTCCTTCGTCGCGCCAGAGATATTGACTTTGCCCGGCTCGCCGTGTTCTTCGAGCCGGGCGGCTAGGTTTACGGCATCGCCCCAAATGTCGTAAGCGAACTTGTTTTTGCCAATCACGCCTGCCATTACCGGGCCGGTATGGATACCAATACGCATTTCCGTCAGGTGCGCGTCAGGGCGCTCATGTTTGCGGGCTTCGAGCCAGCTGGACATTTCCAGCGCGGCGCGCACGGCATCGGCAGCATGGGTTTCGTTGGGCATGGGGAGGCCACCCGCGCACATATAGGCATCGCCGATCGTCTTGATTTTTTCGAGACCGTGCCGCTCGCAGATTTCATCAAAAGCAAGGAAACATTCGTTCAGTTCGTCAATCAACTCCTTGGGTGTCAGCGTTGCCGAGAGGCGCGTGAAATTGACAAAATCGCTGAAAAGCACCGTTGCAGACTCATAAAGCCGGGGCGTTGCTTGACCACTTGCCTTGAGTTCGTCGGCAATTTCTTGGGGCAAGATATTGAGCAAAAGACCCTCACTCTTGCGCTGTTCTTCCTGAATCTGAATGTTTTGCGCTTGAATCTGGGTGTTTTGAGTTTCCAAACGCTGTCGGGCACGGCGCGCAAGCCACCACGACACGCCCACAATTACAAGAATGATGAAAAACAGCAAACCAAGGATATAGGCAAATTGGCGGAAGTCTTTGTCTTGCTCGCTGTGGTAGGCTTGTTCACGCTGAATGCGTTCTGTTTCCAAGGCGCGGCTTGTGCTGTCGGCGCGATTTTGGGCGCTTTCGATCTGTTCTTTTTCCCGGAGCTCGACGATGAGGCGACCTTGTTTTTCAGCGTTCAACTGTTGGTCGGCAAGGCGAAGGCGTTGGCGGGCTTCAAGGGCCTGGAGCGTTTGTTCGCGTAGTTTGGCCTGGTCGGCATCTTGCTGGGCTTCGAGCAGGCGCACTTCGTCTTCTTTTCGGCGCGATTCGAGTTCAAGGTTTTTGTTCTGGAGTTCGAGGCGTTCCCGGTCGAACTTGATTTGGTTGATTTCGAGGTCTTTGAAATTTTGTCGTGCGATCAGGAATTTGATCTGCCCTTCTGCGGCGGCGAGCAGGGTGCGCTGTTGGTTCAGCCTTTGGTCGCGGGCCTGGTCTTCGATGCGCATCGAATCGCGCACATTGAGGTCATCGCGATAATATTCGAAGGCTTTTTCAAAATCATAGAGTTCGTGGTACAGGTCGGCTGCGGTTCGGTAAGTTTCGGCGAGCAAGGCTTGTTGCTTGGTGTCGCTGGCATACTGGATGGCGGTTTGGTTGTGCGAAATAGCGTTGTAAATGTCGTTGCTGCTAAAATATACCCCTGCCAGGAGGTGCTCCAGATTGGCGAGTGCGGCGTAATCTTTTCGTGCGGCGAGCAGGTTGCGGGCTTTCAAGAGGTATTCGATGCCCCGTTTGGATTCGCCTGTATTGTGCAGCGCGATGCCCATATTGGCCCAAAGCACCTCGGGGTAATCGCAAGGGATGTAAGAGCAGGGGAGCTCTGCCTTTTGAAAATATTCAATCGCTTTCTTGTAATCGCCCAGTGCCGCGTACTGCCTGCCGAGGTTGTTGTAGAGCAGCGATTGTTCTTGCGTGGTGCCGGCTTTTTCAATGATGTCCTGCAGTAGAAGATAGAAATACAGGCTTTTGCCCGCATCGCCTTTTTGGTCGTAAGCTTGGGCACTTTTTTGATAAATCCGCACCAAGCGCGGGTAGTTTCCCTCTGCTTTATATTTGACAATGAGTTCTTTATACAAAATTTCCGCGCTGTCGAAACGCATATCATAAAGGCAAGCATCGGCAGCTTTTTCGCGGGTTTCGTAGTCTTGAGGCCGCAAAGCCAGCACCTCGCGGTAATAGCGGTGGGCGGAGGCGTAAAGTTTTGCGTGGAAAAAAAGGTCGCCGATGGCGGTCTTTACGGCAAGTTGAGCCGGGCGATTTCCGGAAGTTTCGAGCTTGGCCTCTGCTTCCAGAAAATGCTGGAGGGCCTCCTCCGTGCGACCAATGCGGGCATAAATTTCGCCCAAGAGCGTGGAAGCGCGTACGATACCCCCGTCGTAACGGAGGCTACGGGCAATGGCAAGGCTCTTTTGGGCGAGTTCTTCGCGTTCGGAGTCGCTGTTCGACCGTTTGGCTTGATCCAGAATGTGGTCTACTTCTACCGTGTTGCGCTCGATATCGTCGAGGGTTTGGGCCTGCAAGCAATTGAAAGCCAAAAGGATAAGAAGGGAGCTAAGGAAGAATCGCACCGTGTTCGAGTAGATTGACGATGCGAAGAAAGGGATTAAATATCCAATATCCAACAAGGAATTTCCAATGTCCAAGGGAATATCCAATATCCAACAAGGAATTTCCAATGTCCAAGGGAATATCCAATATCCAACAAGGAATTTCCAATGTCCAAGGAAGCACTGGGCTTGGG
>JACMMM010000810.1 GCA_014379065.1 Saprospiraceae bacterium | reverse complement strand
GGTGACGCTGACCAAGCCCTTCAAGTGCTCATCGCTTTTTTAGAAAAGGACGGCTCCCATCCCGAAATGCTCCGGACGCTCCGAGTGATCGAGGCCAATTACAGGGCAGCCCGAAAACAAGAGGCGAAGGGCATTATTGAGTTTTCGGAAGCCCAGCGCGAGTACGCAAAGACAAACGATGCCCTCGTTTCAATCGTAGACGATTTGATCTCTGGACGAAAACCCGCGCCCGGCTTTTCCGGCACGGGGGATGGCGGTAGCCGGCGTCCTTGGCTGCCTTGGCTTATCGGTGGAGGCATTTTATTTTTGCTGGGTATCGCAGCAGCTGTTTGGTTCTCACAGTCGAAAACCAATAAAGATTCGGTCGCAAATGCTGTAACGCAGCAATGCCCAAAATTCAGACAGGATGGCTTTAAAGTAATGGTGTTCGAATTTCAAAGGCTTAGTGGCGAGGACTCTAAACCCGAATTGGGCATCCAAACGCGTATTCGAGACCTGACCGAAAGAAACAAAGTCAATGCCGACGTGAAAATTCTTTCGGCAAAAGCGTTTGACGAAAACACCCCAAGTTTAAAAGAAGCAACCGAATTGGGCAGTCAATGTCAAGCAGATATGGTGATTTGGGGGCAATATGAGAAAGCAGAAAGTTCAATTTCTGTAGACATCCGCTACGCATTCACCGCGCCTGAATGGCCGTCTGGTGCTGCTATCGAAACCTTCAAAAATGTGAGCGAAATAAAAGCCGACCAAATGAAAATCACCAACCTGGACGAGGCCGTATTTCGCCTCTGTACCGCCATGGCGCTCCACGAAAACCGCATTGACCTGGCTGAAAAATGGCTCAACAAACTTCAGCAACCCAATGCGCGCGAGGTGGAATGGAAAAAAAGGCTGGAAAAAAAATAAGCCTCTAAGAGGCTGTTTGAGTTATTTCGTTGCAGCCACAAAGAGCAGATTTTCGAGCCAGGCAATCCGTTTTTTGAAATGCATAGTGGGGTTATGGGTTGAGAAAAATGGGAAGCATGGCACGAAAAGATGCCTTTGGGGCGCAACGGAAATAACTCAAACAGCCTCTAAAGTTTTCCAGAACTAATTTTCAATTCTAACCCATTCGAGTGGTGGATAGCGTTGGCCTTTTTCCAATATTCTACCGCTTGGGCAGCTTGGCCTTGCAAAGAAAGCGCATCGCCGAGATGCTCCAGAATGCCGGGATGTTGATCGCCGCCCCTGGCGAGGCTTTGCTCAAAACGGGTAACGGCCCCTGCAAAATCTTTTTTCCCCATCAAAGCGAGGCCGATTTGATCCACGATGTCAAGACGGAGGCTGGTATTGTTGGCTGTCATCAGCAAGCCTTGCTCGAGCTGCGCAAGCGCATCGCCTGAGTGCCCCAATATGTTGGCAGCCACGCCATAATAAAAGTATACTTTAGGCTGGTTTGGGAAAGCGTCCATAGCGCGTTCTGCCGTGCGAAGCATTTCGTCGTAATTTTTTTGGGCAACCAAAAGAGAAAGGGCGTTGTCCCACACAGCAAAGACAGTAGGGTTCAACTGGATGCATCGGCGATAACGCTCTAGTGCATCGGCAGGGCGATTGGCGTGGTAAAAAAGATCGCCAGATAAACTCCAAGCCTTGGCTTCTTCAGGATGATTTTTTTCGAGCAAAACAGCAAGGTCAAGCAGGATTTGAGTCAAAGCAGCGTCGCCACCATTGGTCATTTTTTGAAAATAGGGCATGACAGCTTTGATTTTTTCATCAATCGGCACCTTGGGGTCATCAAAAAGCGGACGCATGGCACCAAGTTTGGCAGCGTCTGAACTTCCCTGAGCCCCCGCCAAAGCCATGCGGGCCACCGGGTTGTCTGCATCGCGCCGAAGGATTTCATCGTAGGTGGCACGAGCATTGACCTTATCACCAATTTTGTCGTAAAACGCTGCCAAATCTTCACGGTATTTCATCTCGTTCGGGTGGGTGTCGCAGAGTTTTTTCAACTCAATTGCCGCCTTTTTGGCATCACCGAGACCAACATACACGACATGTTTTTTAAAGGCGATTTCTTCGTTCACCCCAACTAGATTTTCCCATTTGTCCAAGGCTTTGAGCGCACGTTTGGGATCCTCGTTTTGCAAGCTGAGATAGGCGAGCTGCTCGTAAAATTCCGGCGTTTCGGGGAATCGCTTCAATAGGTTTTCATACACTTCAACAGCCTCAGACAGACGGCCTACTTTTTCAAAAATCTCGGCTTGAAAGATGCTATACCATCGGTTCTCGGGTGCCAAGGTCACTGCTTTGCCAATACTCTGTAAAGCGTTGGGCAGGTCTTTAAGCGCTGTATGGGTACGGGCGAGGCCATACCAGCCCGCGTCAACATCGGGGTTGTCGTAGGTAAATTTTTTGTAAAGTTCTAGCGCTTTGTCGTTGTGATTCAAAAGCCGTTCACGTTCGGCCACTAGGAACTGGCTTTGACGTTTCACCTCTGCCTCTGGAATGGTGGTTTTCACTCCGCCAATGGTATTTTGCGCAACTACGACAATGGGAGAAAGACACGCGATTGCCCATAGATAGGCTATGGTGGGTAAACCCGCCTTCGCCCACTTTGTTAAAAAAATCAGTACGCGAGGAAAATCTATGGCGGGTGAAGACACGAGTAGTTTTTTCATGGCGCAAAGATACGATTTGGCGGTCATACCGCTACTTTCGCCCTTTGAACGAAGATCATACCATACCTCGCATGAGCAACACCCACAATTTCTTTCCCACCAACCCCAGCGCTGCCGCCCCGACTTTGCATATTACCGATGAAGCAGAGGCCTGTGCGGCAGTACTCTTGGCTTGTCGGCGGGCAGATGAGATCAATGGCTCAGGCGGAAATGCCGCTTTTCTCAGCACGCTCAAAAGTCGCAATATCTTTATAGGATATGACCCACAGGTGCTGATCGAACGCGCCGGGCAGTATTACGAACAGGCAGGCAGCTCAGCAGCCCTTATAGACTCGGCCATCGGCGCAATCAGGGAGCAGACCCGGCTTCCGTTATTCTATCATTGCCTCGATGTCATCCTTGCCGATGGGGTTGTGACGCCGCAAGAGCACAAGGTATTT
>JACMMM010000809.1 GCA_014379065.1 Saprospiraceae bacterium | reverse complement strand
GGGCGCCAATTTGGAAGTCGTTATCAGTGGCCGCAGGCTCGACGATGGAGGCATGGTGAAGGAGAAAAACATGGCGGACTTGAAACTCTTGCCCAGCACCACGGGCAATTTGGAAAGCGTGTTGCCCCATATCGCGCTGGGCACCAACATGGGCACAGGCGGCGAACTCAGTTCGCAATACCAGGTACGCGGCGGCAACTACGACGAAAACCTCGTGTACGTCAACGACTTTGAGATTTACCGCCCGCAACTTATCCGTGCGGGGCAGCAGGAGGGGTTGACCTTTCCAAACATTGACCTCGTGCGCGATCTCTCTTTTTCAAGCGGCGGCTTTCAGGCCAAGTACGGCGACAAATTGTCCTCCGTTTTGGACATCAAATACAAACGCCCCGACAGTTTGCGTGCCAGCGCCAGTGCGAGTTTGCTGGGCGGTTCTGCGCATTTGGAAGGAAGTTGGAAACCACAAAAAGAGGGCTTTCGGGCGTTCCGATACCTCGTCGGGGCGCGTTACAAAACCACCAAAAACTTGCTCGGAAGTTTAGACGTGGAGGGCGAGTACGTCCCTAATTTCACGGACATTCAAGCGTACCTGACTTACGATTTGAACCGCGATTGGCAGGTAGGGGCCATTGGCAATTTCAACCGTTCGACCTATACCTTCCAGCCGCAAAGCCTTGCACGCGCCTTTGGTTTGATTGATTATGCGTTGCAATTGCGCACGGCTTTCGACGGTCAGGAAGTAGATGATTTTACCCAGGCAATGGGAGGTGTTTCGCTTACTTTTTTGCCCGACCGGGAGCGCAATCCCTTCTATCACAAACTGTTGGCCTCTACTTGGAGAAGTCAGGAAAATGAGCGTTTCGACATTCTGGGCTATTATATTTTGGGCGAACTGGAGGAAAACCTTGGCTCCGACAATTTTGGTGAAATCACCAACATCCTGGGAGAAGGCACCCAACATACTTGGGTACGCAACTATCTCAGTGCCGACGTGCGCAACATGGAATACAAAGGCGGCATCGAACTTCAACACGACAAATCGGATGCGGGTCTGATACGCAGCCACTTCCTGCAATGGTCGGCCAGATGGCAAAACGAGCAAATTCAAGACAAGATAAACGAGTGGGAGCGGCTCGATTCGGCGCTTTATTCACTGCCCTACGACACACTCGCGCTTCAGGTGCGCCGGGTCTTAAAAACGCGCAATGCACTCAGCAGTGATCGCTTCTCCGCGTTTTTTCAAGACACCTGGACCTGGAAAAAAGACGGGGTTCGCGAAATACAAGTGATGGCCGGGCTGCGGGGACAATATTGGACTTTGAACGAGGGCTGGTTCGTGACCCCTAGGGCGCAACTGCTTTACAAACCTTTGAATACCAAACGAGATGTGTCGTATCGTTTAGGCGGTGGCCTGTTTTTTCAGCCCGCTTTTTACCGGGAAATGCGCCGTTTGGATGGTACGGTTAATACCGATTTGCAGGCGCAAAAATCAGCGCATATCGTGGGTGGATTCACTTGGGATTTCCTGTGGGGCAAACGCCGTCCGGTAAAAATGCGCCTCATCGCCGAGACCTATTACAAGCAGATGTGGGACCTCGTTTCGTTCGACCTCGACAACGTGCGCATCCGTTACGCCGGCGAAAACAACTCGCGGGGCTACGCCACCGGTTTTGACGTCCGACTCAATGGAGAGTTTGTGAAAGGCGCTGAAAGTTGGGTCAATTTTTCCTTACTCCGTACGCGTGAAAGCATTGATGGTGTGCAACACAAAGTGCGCAATCTCGGCCAGCGCGAAGGACATGATGTCAAGGACGTGCCGCGCCCGACCGACCGGCTTTTCACCTTCTCGACATTCTTTCAAGACTATCTTCGGAAAAATCGCAACATCCGGATGCACCTCAATTTCACGGTCGGATCCGGGTTGCCGTTTGGCGTGCCCGACAACAATATTATTTACAGGAATCCCTATCGGTTCGCGCCTTACCACCGGGTAGACATCGGCTTTGGCTTTCAACTTTGGAAACAACAATGGCGCAACCGAAAACCGCACCATTTTTTGCGATTTACGCGCAACACTTGGGCCAGCCTTGAGGTGTTCAATCTTCTGAAAGTGGCCAATGAGGCTTCCAACGTTTGGATAAAAACGATTGAAAATACGCAATACGCCATTCCCAATTACTTGACAGGCAGGCGTTTGAATGTTCGGGTGAGGATGGATTTCTGAGGTTTTTTTTGACAGGATTTACAGGATGAACAGGATGTGTGATACCGAATTGTCGGCTTTGCCGACGACCCCTCTTAAAATCCTGTTCATCCTGTAAATCCTGTCAAAAAAAACCTTCATTCTGTATGCAAAATCACTCCGAGACATACAAAATCGTGTCCAGTTCGGGTTTATACTGAAGAGAAATGACCGCTTTCATGCTCCCCCGTACATCATGCGGGAAATACAAACTATCATAGCCAATCGCTACCAGCCAATGGTGGCCTTCTGGAACAGATTCTATGCAGCCAAAAGCGGCAGAATTAGTTCTAAAAGACGCATCGTAGTAAGAAGGAGGCTTGTCATAGCCTGGGAAAGTATCCGTGTGGTATTTCACATACACCGTGGTTTCGGGGATCGGCAAATTGTGGTGCTGGACGCGCACACAAATTTTGGTGGGCCAAGGGATTACATCAGGCAATGCGGGGCGGCAAGCCTGTTGCGCTAAAAAAGCAATTGCAAATAAGCATAAAATCCTTTTCAAAATCTGGTGTTGGATTGAGCGTTGAACTGAGTCCATGATAAACACGCGTACGATACAAATGTGCGATAAAAACGGCCATCTGTTTGTCAGCATTTGACAAAGGAAGCACATTTAACTTGTCAAGAAAATTTCTGCTGCAAAAGGCGGTTCTTGCTACTTTTGGCCTGCCTTTTTTCACCACAAAATTTGCACTAACCAACTTATGGCTACCACCACGAAAAAAAACGCTGCCTCAAATCACAGTTCGGCAGACAAATCCCCTTACATCGGCATTTCGGCTCCCGCTGATTTGAGCACCATCCCAACCAACCGTATCGTTACCCTCGACGAATTCATCCTTCGCTCCGAAAAAGATTTCGACTACGCCACGGGGGAACTCACAGGTCTGTTGCGCGACATCGGTGTTGCCGCTAAAATCATCAACCGCGAAGTGAACAAAGCGGGTCTTGTCAATATTCTGGGCGTAGCCGACAGCGGCGAAAACCAAAGCGGCGACACCCAGCAAAAACTCGATGTGTACGCCAACGAACGGCTCATCGAATGCCTCCAAAACTCCGGCGAATGTTGCGCCATTGCTTCTGAAGAAAACGACGACATCATCCACGTGCCGCCAGTTGGTTCAAAGCAAAGTCACTATATCGTGATGTTCGACCCGCTCGACGGTTCATCCAACATTGACGTAAACATGTCGGTGGGCACCATTTTCGCTATTTACCGCCGCCAAAGCGATCCGAGCGGCCCTGCTACCAAGGAGGATTTTCTCCAGTCGGGCACCAAACAAGTGGCTGCCGGGTATGTGCTCTACGGCACTTCCACTATGCTGGTGTACACCACAGGGCGCGGTGTCAACGGATTCACGCTCGACCCCAGCATCGGTGAGTTTTGCCTCAGCCACCGCAACATGCGCATACCTGAAAACAGCCAAACCTACTCGGTGAATCAGGGATATTATTCCAAGTTCGACCTCGAAATGCGCCGCTATATTGACCACTGTTCAGACCAGAACTACGGCCTGCGCTACATTGGCAGCATGGTCAGCGACGTACACCGCATTCTGATTCAGGGTGGTATTTTCTTGTATCCCAGCACCCGAAAGTACCCGAAAGGCAAGCTTCGCCTCCTATATGAGTGCAATCCATTGGCCATGCTCATCGAACAGGCGGGCGGCAAAGCGCTCAATACATACCTCAAGCGCATCCTCGATTTGGCACCTACCGATCTTCACCAGCGCTGCACCATCGCTATTGGCTCGCCGGCCATGGTGGATGAGTTGAAGGCGTTTATTGAGCGGTATTCGGCGTTGCCGCTTTGAAAACTGTTCAACAACCTTTTTTTCAAATCGAGAAGTTCTCATGAATAGAACATCTATTGTTTTTTTAAACTTTTTACTGATTTCAATTTTGAATGCCAACGCTCAATCTGTTAACATAGGCGCCAGGGGTGAATCCCGGGAAAGTGAATTGCTTCAGTCAGATCCTTATAGCGATAACCGGTATTATAAAGCGCGAACTTTTTCATTGAAGAAAGGTCAGGGCGTTCTTTTTACGATGAAAAGCACTGAATTTAAACCTTTTATTGTGCTGGCTGCTGGAGTCGGCTCTTCTGTACCGGGCAAATTAGACGAATCGGGTTTAGTATCACGAATTGCATACATTGCCGAATCTGATACTACATTTTATCTTGTTCACACGTCGGCAGAAGAAAACAAAACAGGTAAATACAGTTTTGATTATAAAATACTGGAGGCTCCTCAATTGTACTTTGATGATAATTTTTCCAATTGCGACCGGCTGTATTATCTCATCAATCAATGGTTTATGGATTGGGAGTTGATCCCTCAACATACTGAAAAACATGCCGATATAAATGACCCTAAGGCTGCTTTAATAGAATCTATAACAACCAAAATAACCTATAAGAAATTCAACGAAGCAATTATCAACAACGGATATGAGGAGGTTTTATATAGCGCTCCAATTGACTCAAATGGGGCCTCCCGTCAATACTATGACAACATTCGCAACGAAATTACAAAATGCCTCAGCCCTGGCGAATGGGTTTTTACATCTGAGTTTAAAAAATCGAACCCATTATATGTGTTTGACTCGGATATTACAACATTCATTCTACGGGAAGAGGGAAAAAAGTATCCTTGTTTCAAAATAATTTTAAAAAAGCCTGTATTAACTTCTCTATCAAAAACTACAGCGGACTACTATTATCAGGTTCTTCTGAGGTTTTGACGCTTAAGCCCCGATTGTTTGCCTTGCGTAAACCAGCCCCTATGCTCAATTAACATTAGGCATATCAGTAAATTTGTCATAAATTTCAGCCTGCAAATTTTTTCACTGCATTTTTTAACGCTTGCCTATGAAAAACTTACTACTTCTACTAGCATTTCATGCTTTGAGTATAGTTTCAGTTCGCGCTCAACTCCCGGATGGGAGCATTGCTCCAGATTTTACTGCCGTTGATATTAATGGCAATACACACAATCTGTACGATCTGCTGAATGCAGGCAAAACCGTTTACATTGACTTTTTTGGCACTTATTGCTCGTCATGCTTTGTTTACCACCACAGTGGCGCGCTCGAAGGCATCTGGGATCTGTACGGACCCAACGGTACCGATGAGGCGTTTGTATTTGGTATAGAAGGCAGCGCAGCTACCAACCTGGCTTGCCTGTATGGGCCGGCAGGTTGCATAGGTGATACGGAAGGCGATTGGGTGACCGGTACGCCCTATCCGCTATTGCATGATAACGGCCCTGAGATTACGGACAGTTATGGAATTACTGGTTTTACTACTGTTATATGCATTTGTTCAGACAAAAGGATGTACAATGCATATACATCGTCCACACCAGTCCTTTGGGGTGTCAGAAATTTACACTGCGTGCCTCCAACCATTGATATTGACATTGATGTGCAGCATGTGCGTTGTAAGCAAACCGCTACCGGGAAAATAGACATTACTCCTTCCGGTGGTACGCCCCCTTTAACCTATAACTGGAGCAATGGCTTCCACACACAAGACCTCATCAATAGGCAAGCAGGTACCTATTCCGTTACGATATATAGCGCGACTGGCGAAGTTGGCCTTTCCGGCCCCATCGAAGTGCCGGAACCTGATGATCCTCTTACGTTGAATATTGTTGAGATAACTCCCATGGGCTGCAATGGCATTCTTGCGTCTGCTACAGTGGCTGGCTCCGGCGGCTGGAATGCCAATTACGATTACCTATGGCAAAACGGCCAAACAGGCGCCACAGCCACCAACCTCTCACCCGGCTATCACATCGTCAGCGTCACCGACGCCAGTAACTGCAAGTTCTACAAAACCGTCAGCATCGCAGCTGCGGTCTACCCAACCGCTGCCGTCGCCGCCCCATCCACCATTACATGCGCCCAGCCCAGCATCCAACTCAATGGAAATGGTTCGAGCAGCGGGCCGGATATTTCTTACCAGTGGTACGCTTCCAACGGCGGCCACATTGTCTCCGATTCTACTTCCACCACGCCTACGGTAAATGCGGGGGGCAACTACACGATCGTGGTCACCAACGATCAAACCACCTGTGCTACCAATACCACCATAGCGGTCATCGCCAACCAGATTCAACCCGCCGCCAATGCTGGCCCCGCCCAGAACATTTCCTGCACCTTACCGCAGGCGACATTACAAGGCACAGGCTCCACGGGTGCAAACTTCAGTTACTTGTGGACTCCCACCGACGGCGGCAATATCGTGAGCGGCGCAACTACGCTCAATCCGGTTGTCAATGCCAGAGGAACTTACACGCTGAAGGTCACCAACTCCAACAACGGTTGCACACAAAGCTCAGCGACAACCGTGGGAGGCACCGTCCCGCCAACGCTGGCGACCACGAGTGGCGTTCTTAACTGCTTAGCGCCTGCGATTACCCTCACCACTACCACCAATGCAGCCAGCCCCACTTTTGCTTGGACAGGCCCCAACAATTTTATGTCCTCGCAGAAAAGCCCCAACGTCTCCGTCTCCGGTTCCTACAATGTGGTAGTCACCGACAGCATCACCACCTGCACCAGCACCGCTACAGCCAACATAACAGCCAACACCACCGCACCCGGAGCATCTACAAAGGGCGATACTTTGACTTGCATCATCCACAGCGTGACCATCACGGCATCCACGCCCGACACCAGCGCTCGTTTCGCGTGGACAGGCCCCAATGGTTTCTTTTCGACCTTGCAAAGCCTGACCTTGGCGGATAGTGGCACCTACCACCTGGTAGTGACCGATACCCTCAATGGTTGCACCTCGACCGGCACTGCTGCCGTTGTCTTAGATGACGTAGCGCCAACCGCATCCGCAGTGACACCCGGCAACCTGAATTGCAACACTGCCCAACTGCAACTCAACGGCGCCGGCTCTTCGCAAGGGGCCGCCTACAGTTACCTGTGGACGGCAACCAACGGTGGCCATATTGTAAGCGGTGATAGTACCCAGACCCCATTGGTTGACGCGGTCGGCACGTACAGCATATTAGTATCCAATGCCGACAACGGATGCATCTCGACGGCCTCGGCTAATGTCTTGCTAAGCCCAACCATAGCGGCTGCAATCGCTGCGCAAACCAATGTTGCCTGTAATGGCGGGTCAAGCGGCTCGGCTACCGTCAATGGACTTGGCGGCAACAACCATTACAACTACGCCTGGAGCAATGGAGCAAGCACCGCAAGCATCAGCGGACTGAGTGTGGGGACGTATGTGGTGGTAGTGACAGATGGAGAAAATTGCAGCGCCAGCAGTTCGGTTACGATCATTCAGCCTGATGAGGTAATCAAGGTCAATGCCAGCAGCACGGCGCAATCCGCATTCGGCCAGCAGGATGGCACCGCAACTGCAAGCCCTACTGGCGGCGTTGCAGGCTACGCCTATGCCTGGGATAATGGCGGCGACACCCAAACCATTTCAGGTCTGGCTCCGGGCAATTATACCGTGTTGGTGAACGACGCCAACGGCTGCACGGCCGCACAAACCGTGACGGTCAATGCTTTCAACTGCACCCTTGCAGCCAATGTGTCTGCAACCAACCTGACTTGCTTTGGCGCTAACAATGGTGCCGCTCAAGTATCAGTAACCACAGGGGCAAGTCCCATGACCTTTGCTTGGAGCAACGGAGCAACCACCCAATCGGTAAGCAACCTGCCCGCAGGACTTTTAACATTGAATATCACCGATGGCGATGGGTGTCCCGCAGCATTCAGCGTCAATATCAGTGAGCCTAATGCCATCGCTGCCAACGCCACTTCGACGCCCGAATCGGCCCTCGGCGCCAACAACGGCTCGGCTACCGCAAACCCGACGGGCGGCACAGGCGCATACATTTACAAATGGAACACTGGCAGCACTACCCAGACCATCACAGATCTCGTGCCGGGTGCCTACGCCGTGGTGGTGACTGACGCCAATGGATGCACCACCCAACAGGAAGTGGAAGTCTCTTCTTTCCTGTGCGTTATTTCTTCGGTCAATACCATCACGAACGTAAGTTGCGCGGGCGCTTCGAATGGCGCGGTCACCATTTCGCTCACCGGAGGTACCGCTCCGTTCAATTACACCTGGAGCAATGGCGGCACCTCGGCTACCATTTCAAACCTTACGGGCGGCGGCTATCAGGTCAATATTAGCGATGCCAATGGTTGTTCGTTCAGCACCAGCGCGACTGTGGCTGAGCCTGCGCCTTATTCGGCTTGGGATCTGGCAATACAAAATCCACTTTGCCCCAGCGATGCTACCGGCGCGGCCACCGCTTCTATTTTAGGCGGCACCTTGCCCTACACTTTCTTGTGGAGCAATGGCGTAGCAGGCAATACCATTGCAAATGTCCCGCAAGGCAATTATTCGGTGCAGGTGACAGACGCCAACGGTTGCCAGTCCGGGACATCCGTCACGCTGACTTCTTCCGACAGCGAGCCACCGAGCATTACGGCACAAAACGCCACCATTGCGCTCGATGCCAATGGCACGGCCCAACTCAGCCTTGCAGCGCTTGGCGCACAGTTCAGCGACAATTGCGGTATTGCAAGCACCAGCATTAGCCAGCAGATTTTTGACTGTACGCAACTTGGTCAGCACATTGTCACCGTCACGGCTACCGACCTTTCGGGCATTTCGGCTTCCACTACGGCCACGGTAAATGTGGTAGATAATATTGTGCCGGTGCTTACCTGCCCTGCCAGTATAGTGGTATGCTCGTACGACAATGTAGTGGACTATGCCTCTGCCGTGGCGCAGGACAACTGCCTCCTGGCGGGTAACGGCCATTGGGATTTGTTGAGCGGCTTGCCCTCCGGCTCCACTTTCCTAGAAGGCGCCACCACGCAGATTTATAACTACACGGATGCCAGCGGCAACACGGGTGCTTGTTCTTTCTCGGTGACAGTGACCAGCGCGGTAGTGTTTACCAATATTGTCGTCAACAATGACCTAAATGGTCAGCACACAGGTTCCATAGACATCACAGTGTCGGGTGGCGACGGGCCCTATGCCTACGAATGGCAGGATGAAAATGGTAACCCGATCGCCACTACCGAAGATTTGACCGGTGTTGATCAAGGGCTTTACAGCGTGCAGGTCATAGATGCCAATGGATGTTTGTATACGCAAAACGACCTCAAAGTGAGCAACACCGTCGGCTCGAAAGAACCAACATGGCTTACGGGCGTAAGTCTGCAACCCAACCCAACGAGCGGACTGACGCGCATTGTTTTTGCGCAGCCCGTAGCGACGGCGCTTGAAATCAGCGTGATTGATGCTACTGGCCGCGTGCTCTTGTACGACGTCAGTGAGCAAAAAAGCGAAGTAACAATCAACTGCTCAAATTTGCCCGGCGGGGTGTACACCCTGCGTTTCCGCACCGGCCAGGAAATTGGCGTTCGGAAATTGGTCGTGAGCAGGTAAAGGATCAACCTGACGTGGTAAGGCTATTTGGAAAATTGAGAACCCGGCTGGTGTGCACCAGCCGGGTTCTTTTTATACTTTTCCGCCGCGCCAAAGACCCTGGCACGGCGGAATGGACTATAACTATCAGTCGGTGGTTTTATAAAGGATTTCTATTTTCACTGAGTTGTTCCGCCAGCCCGATAAGAAGCCCTTCAGGACCTCGTATGTAACAAAGGCGATACAATTCCTCATACTTAACCACTTCTCCGACGAGCTGCGCACCAATTTTTTGCAGCCTGACAAGAGTCTCATCAAGGTCTGCCACAGTGAACATAACGCGTAGATAGCCAAGAGCGTTTACCGGGGCGTTGCGGTGGTCTGCTATAATGGGCGGCGTTAGAAATCGTGATATTTCGAGCCGGCTGTGGCCATCGGGAGTGACCATCATTGCAATCTCGACATGCTGGTTTCCTAGTCCGGTGACACGCCCGGCCCATTCTCCTTCTATTGTGGCCCGCCCTTCAAGTTTTAAGCCAAGCTCGGCGAAAAAAGCAATGGCGTTATCGAGGGATTCTACGACGATGGCTACATTGTCCATGCGTATTAGGTTGTTTTCTGTCATAGTCTTGTTTATTTATTAATTAAAGTTGTGATCTCTATTTCTCTTGCCGTTACCTTGTCATGCTCTGTAACACAGACGACCTTCTTCCTTCCCAAATTTATCTCCATACTTTCTACCCTTTTTCGCCATTTCATATTGATGTTCTCACAAATAAACACTCCCTCGCTCTAAACAGTTTACTGGTAAAATAACTGTGTCGTTTTAGGGAATAAGTGTGCAGGCATGCCTTGAAATTTCACGGTTATTGCTCCAACCGACACAGTTATTCGCTGGGGCTTGCCATGGGAAGAATTACTGGCTTCCTTTGTACACTTTCTGGTTTTACCCTGTATCTATCCCAACGATAAACTCAAAAACGTCGGAGGCCTTAATTGTTGTTGAGTCATAATATGCCATTCAACATTTGGCGAGGTGGGCGGCCAGGTCGGCCTTTCCCATTGCGCTCAGGAAACAATTCTTTAATCGCATCCCTTTGATTATCATGTAGTTCGTATCTTTTCATAACCGAAAAATACAAACTCATTTGCTTTAACCCGATTTTTCAGACACACTCTATCACTCAAACTTATTTAACAATGAAACAATGTCAAAGCATTCTGCGGCTTTTCACCCTCAGCTTGGGGCTGTTTGCCTCAGGTCAAATGAACGCCCAAACCCAAACCCCAACTCTCCTGAAAACCGACAACACTTTCATCCAACAAAGGATTGAAAACAGCGACCCAGAAGGTTGGCTTTTCTTCAAAAACTCCTCTGACCTAAAAGAGGGGCAACTGTTTGGCCAGCAAGCTGCTGCTGCCGGGCTATCGGCTAACGATGGTATGTTGCTCATAAAAACCGAAGCAGACGAACAAGGCAACACGCACAACCGATACCAACAATACTACAAAGGTATCGAAGTAGAAGGGGGTGAAATCTTTGAGCATGTACGCGACTGCTATGTGTACTTGCTCCACGGGAAAATCATCGAAGGGCTGAACTTCAACGCACAGCCAGTCTTTACACAAGCGCATGCGCTCAACAATGCCAAAACCTTCCTCGGTGCAAGTCAGTACGCTTGGGAAAACTCCGACTGGGAGCAAGGACTCAAAGATGACACCGGCGACCCCAATGCAACTTATTACCCGACGGGCAGCCTTATTCTGACGTATTTGCCAGGGACCACATTAGAGTCGGGCAACTATCGGCTGACCTGGAAGTTTGAGATACTTGCCTTGACGCCAAGCATTCACAAAACCGTTTTTGTTGATGCCAATTCTGGTATTGTCATAAAATCAAGAGAGATGGCTTGCGACAACGGTCCTGCTGGTACGCCGTACGATGGGACTCAAACAATTGACACAAGATGGGTCGGAGGCCTTTTGCACGGCCACCATCATTTGGAAACAGATGATAACGAAAAGAACATACAAACCAAGAATCAAGCCTCTGGGCAAGGATGGGGTAACCTCTTTCATGTTTTCGATAACGACGACAATTGGGGAACTGATCCAGGCACAGTGGCAACTACCGGAGCACATTGGGCCGTATGTCGTTCTTGGGATTTTTTCAAAAATACTTATGGCAGGAAGGGGATGGATAATAATAACGCTAAAGTCAGGGTATTGGGTAATTCCATTCTTTTTAAAAACAATGCTCAATGGCAGTCTATTCAAAATGCTGATTTTATTACAATTGGAGCCTCCGATGGAACGGCTTTTGGTCTCCCCGCTGGAGTTAGCTGGGCAGCACTTGATATTGCGGGCCATGAATTCACTCATGGTATTACCAACCGCACAGCAAAACTCGTCTATGCAGGAGAATCTGGTGCTTTGAACGAGTCTTTTTCAGATATCTTCGGTGTTATGGTGGAGCGTTTTGCACGCGGAGGCGCTTTCAATTGGACGCACGGCGAAGACCGTGGCTTTATCAGTCGAGATATGCAAACGCCTGCCGCTGGTATTATACCACAGCCAAGTACTTTTTTGACCGACCCTTTATGGTTTAGCACAGTCGGATGCGTTCCTTCTTCGCCTGCTCCTCCTACTGGGAACGATAATTGTGGCGTTCACGTCAACTCGGGGGTTCAGAACCGATGGTTTTTTCTCTTGTCGCAAGGTGGAACACAAAACGGCGTGAGCGTGCAAGGCATTGGAATAGACAAAGCTGCCCGCATTGCCTACGTCAACCTCACTACTTTTATTGGGTCAAATGCTAATCACCCTGCCGCCCGTTTGGGTGCCATAAGTGCAGCTCAACAATTATACGGAGTCTGCTCCAATGAGGTAATTCAAACCACCAATGCCTGGGCTGCGGTGGGTGTGGGTGCTCCTTATTCCGGGACTTGCTTAACAATCAGTGGAGAAAGGATCATTTGCACAGATTTTACAACGTTTCCATACTATTATGGTGCAACTGACTTGCCAGGCGCTACTTTTAGTTGGACGTATCCAACTTCCTGGACAGGTGTCAGCTATGGCCCGGGCAATAAGTACCTAAAGATCACAGGTTTGGGGAATTACAATCCACCAGGTGGTTATCCAGCCACGGCAGTAATTGGGGTGACCTCTTCTCTGGGTGGGAGCACGCAGATTTCTGTAAAAATTCACAATGGCGGTGTCGTTTGCGAAGGACTTTGTGGTCATAATGGTGAGGAAAGAGGTTCGTGGAAGGAAGATTCGAAGAAAGAATCCGAAAAAGTTGCCATATCTCCAAACCCTGCTATAGATAAAATCACCATCTTGCATCCAGAAAAAATCGTTGGCTTACTCAACGTTTATTCACATTTGGGAAGCAAGGTGCTTGAAGTAATCCCCACAGGGAGTTCTTCCGAGATAGATATTTCAAAACTTGCAAACGGCACTTATTTTGTAGCTGTAAACCTTGGCAGCGAGACTGTCACGAAGCGGTTTGTAAAAGCGAATTGACATGAAAAACATCCTTTTATGTTTGACATTTCTGAGCACGGCACTTTTATGTCATGCTCAGAAAAACTTCAAAAATGAAGTAAGTCTCGGCTATTTTAGCGCAGGAGAGTTCTTTGATTCCAGCGCGTTCAAGGTTTCTCCGTTTACAAAAGGGAAAAATATCTCGCTCCGTTACACACGACTTTTTGGCAAAAAACTGTCTGTTGGATTGAGTTATACCCAGTGTGGTTTTGACTATCTCCCGACGCTTAAAAAGCTTGAAAATAACACCATAATGTGGCGGGAACAGAAAACTTTCAGTTTTGATATAGGTTTCGGAATTTCCAAGTGGCAAATTTCTGCTAAAGCAAAAGCTGGGTTTCGCTACAATATGGTCGGATTCAAAGCTGAACATTATTCATCCTCACTCCATAGTGGTGGGTGGGTGGAAGGATACGGAGGAAGCAAAGATTACGGCAAATTGGGCGCAAAATTGGGCGCTTCTATCCAGCATCCGATCCTCTGGCGATTCTTTGGTGAACTTGACTGCGAGTATGCCAAGATGTTTTCGGGAGGCGATCGAAATCAATTGCTTTTGTCGTACAGGGTAGGTTTCAAATTTTGAAATCAAATCTCTCAGTATACACGAGGCCTGCCCTACAGCAGGCCTCGTTCGTTTTACCCCTATCCACATACTTTGTTGAAATTTGGAGAGATTACTTTAGCATTCTCACACCACCTCCTTCCGCCGCTCTTTCGCCAACTCAATCCCAGCCGCACCCAGCGAATTCCGCAGCGCTTCATAGAAATGATTCACTGTGTCATCATGATATTGGCCGAGTGTCCATACGGAAATCTGCGTTTTCATGTCATCGCGGGTGATCCCGGATATTTTGACGGAAACTTCCTTTTCCGGGATGGCATGCGCACATTTGGCAGCGGCTTCTTCGGCGGCTTTTTGCAATTTGTCCAACGAAGCGCCGGGTTGCAACAGCAAGGTTACTTCAGCTTGCACTTCACTGTGTTCGACCATGTTTTCAATCGGCCCATCCGTCATTTTACCATTGGGAATGATGATCCTATTGCCAGTAGAAGATTTCAGGATTGTACTGAAGATCTGAATTTCCACCACTCTACCGACCTTGTCCAGTACTTTTAACTGGTCGCCTACCTTGAACGGACGGAACAGCATAATCAACACGCCACTTGCGAAATTACCGAGACTGCCTTGCAAAGCCAATCCCACCGCAAAAGCAATAGCCGAAAATATGGCGATGAACGACGTGGTTGCAATCCCTATCGTGCTGGCAACCATGAGGATAAGCACGATTTTCATGGCTGTGTCAGCCAGGGAGGTGAAAAAAGGCCGGAGCCCATCATCAACATGACGGTTATGGAGAAAACGGTCGAAGCCGTTGGTGAGCCGCCGGATTAGCCACCAGCCACCAAAAAGCAGTACAAGCGCGATCAGTACTTTTGGGCCGTATACCCAGGCAAAAGTGACGGCCTGGTCAATCATTGATTTCGTATCCATAGTGAATGAGTAAGTGTGACTGAGCGAGGAACCGGATAATTAAAACTGATAGTCTCGCTTCAAGTGAGACTATCAGTTTTAAACTCCGTTTTGAAT
>JACMMM010000808.1 GCA_014379065.1 Saprospiraceae bacterium | reverse complement strand
TTGCGAAAAATGTCCCCTCGCGTCATATTATAGACGGGTGGGTCAAAAAAGATACACAGGAAAATAGGGTCGATAAATGCCGTGGGGTGATTGGCCGCAATCAACACGGGCGTGTTTGGCTTTACACCAGCGCGCTTGTGCAAGTAAATCTTTCGGAACAAAAGCCGGTACACCACATGGACAAGCGGGTGAAAAACTAAATAAAGCCAGCCCGTGCTTTGATGCGCATATCTGTAGTCCATGGGGCAAAAGTAGGAAAAGCCAGTAGTAACAAGTTGCAACTAATCAAGCTTGTCCGGAAGTCCTTCCCTCAAAAAGCGCTAGAATGATGTTGCCCATGTAAACGCCAAGCGCGGACTCAACCAAGGTGAGGAACATGGTCATGTCTTGGAAGTTTAAAATATTGGGAGCCAAGGCTTTAATTGTGATGAGTGAGAGGACAATCACAAAATGGCCGTTGACGAGCCATTTGACCAGGCCATTGATCGGCACCGCATTTTGCCCGTTGAGGTTTGGCTCTGTGATGCTACGCCCCAGAAAGCGGAACACCGCTCCACCATATAGCGCAGTGACGGGCGCAAGAATGCCCATGAGTGAGGTGAACTCTTCAAAATCAAAGCCTCTAAGGACATAGAGCACGCATGAAACACCTATAAGCGCAAAGTGATAGATCAATATCAGCCTTGCGATGCGCGTTCGAGGCGAAAGTGGCGTGGCTTCGGAAGCCGGAGCGGAGGAGTTGGTTGTTGCGTCAGTAGCCATCGTGGCCATAATCGTTGAGTTGGTAGAAATCATCCTTGGCGAAGGTAATCCAACATTTTTTTGAACAATCGTTTTTGGTATTCGTCGAGGTTGGATTTATAATGGAGTTCCATGTCCTTGTAGTCGTTTTTTCGAGGAGGGAAAATGATGCCAGAGCCGTATTTTCCTTGAAATTCCCACGAAAGTTCAACATCGTCGCCTTTTTGGAGTCCTTTTACATAAATTCGGTGGTATTCAAAAAAGCCATCGGGGCAAATCTCGTAATTTAGGTGCGTCACTTCCATCACAAACTCATCGTAGGCAGTGTAAGAACTATCCACTTTTGCTCGCCACAGCACCGGCGTCCCCTTGTCTTTGTAGTTGGTAACGAGCCAACGCCGGGCTTTGGTACATACCTGACCCAAGTTTTTGCCACGGAGCAGGGTATTATTCTCTCCAGAGTTGATGCCCTGCATCGTAGATGGGAGCTTCACTTCCAATACTGCACCCGACCGGATGTTGCGCTCTTCCACGGGGATGCGTCCATTTCGGCTGTATATTTTTGCTCGGAAATGCGCCGGATCGTGGCATCGGACGATGACTTCTGCTTGTCCTTCATGGATTTCGGCGAGAAACGCCCACTTGTGCAGCAGCCGCTCATGAAAATATTGTCCATTCGCGAAACGGTTGGCGCGTTCCAGACCCTGCCAAGCGCATTGCAGAGAATCGCAAGTGTGTTTCCCGCTGTAAGTGGGCCTTAAAAAAAGGGTCACTTTTTGGGAAGACACCGCCACGCTGTCCGCCCTAAGGATTTGCCCGAGGTGGTTTTGGCGCAGCCAGACGTTGAATTCTGATTTCTTTTTTTGGAAAAAAATCTTGTCCACCCTCAAATCTTGCGCTTGCGCGGCAAAGGAAGGGAGAAGGCAAATGAGAAAGATTACTACCCGGAGGGGGCGAGAGACCATCGCAGATATTTTTGTTGTGCGGGGAGAAAGACGATGGAAGGAAAATCTTATTTTCAGACGATTAACGATTTAACTTTTCGTGCCAGAGGCCAATAAGAATTTTTTGAACTCAACCACCCTGATTTGTTAACGTTATCTTCACATTGCTTTACTTTGCCGTGACTCAGGAACACCACATGAATTGTCTGAAGCAATTTATCACCAAACCTATTTCTATCATGTTCAAACGTTTACTCGGCGCGTTGGCGGTCATAGTACTGTCCGCGCACACCCTTTTTGCCCAGGTGACTGGCGCAACGATCACCGGTCAAGTCACAGATGATTCCGGCGAGGGGCTGGTCGGTGTGACCATTGTGGCCACGCACACCCCCTCCGGCACTAGTTATGGCGCGGTAAGCCGTGCAGATGGGCGCTACACTTTAGCCAATCTTCGCGTTGGCGGGCCTTACACCGTATCTACCACATACACAGGTTATGAAGGCAAAAAGACTGAGGGCATCATGCTCGCGCTGGGTCAAAAACTCCCGCTTGAAGTGTCGCTGAAACCTTCTGTTACAGCGCTCGGCGAGGTAGTAGTGACAGCCACCAGCGACCCTGTGCTGAACTCGGAGCGCACGGGCGCATCCACCAACATCAGTCGCCAGCAGATTGCGAACCTGCCGAGCATCGGTCGCTCGGCAGCGGATTATACGCGGCTTAGCCCAATGGCCGGCGAGGGTAATTCGTTTGCGGGGCGGAACGACCAGTTCAACAACTTCTCGTTGGACGGTGCGATTTTCAACAACCCGTTTGGCCTAGACGCGGCCACACCCGGCGGCCAATCCAACGCGCAGCCCGTGTCGCTCGATGCCATTGACCAAATCCAAGTGGCGTACGCACCTTACGACGTGACGGAGAGCGGATTTACTGGTGCGGCCATCAATGCCGTGACCAAATCTGGCACCAACACATTCATCGGATCGGTTTTCGGATTCTACCGCAACCAAGATTTCGTCGGCTCAAAAGTGGACAAAGTGGACGCGCCAAAAGGCGACCTCACGCAACTCCAAACAGGCTTTAACCTCGGCGGGCCCGTCATAAAGAATAAACTTTTCTTTTTTGTGAATGCTGAAATTGAGCGGCGCAGTGATCTTGGCTCTTCTTTTATCGCTAATCGAGGCACGGATGGCCCGGGCATTTCGCGGGTGCTGGCAAGCGATTTGGACGCTGTCTCGAATGCCTTGAAAAGTATCGGGTACGACCCCGGTGCTTACGAGAATTTCACGCTCGAGGCGCCAAACCTCAAAGGCTTGGCCAAGTTGGACTGGAACATCAGCAACAACCACAAATTCAGCCTGACCTACAATTACTTGGATGCTTCACAGCAGAAGCCCGCGCACCCTTCGGCCATTGGGCGCCGTGGACCGGACTTCACCACACTGCAATTCCGCAACGCGGGCTACCGGATCAACAACAAACTGAACCAAGTCATCGGCGAGTTGAAATCGTCGTTTGGCAGTTCGGCTTCCAACAAATTCCAGTTGGGCTATTCGACCTTCCGCGACAACCGCGACCAGACCAGCACACCCGCCCCGACCATCCAAATTTTGAAAGATGGCACCCGCTACATCATCGCGGGTCACGAGCCGTTCTCGATTTACAACAACCTGAACCAAGATGTATTGCAGCTGAACGACAACCTCAACTTATACCTCGGCAAACACACCTTGACGGTGGGCGCGGCTTACGAGCAATTCAAATTTGAAAACGCTTTCAACTTAGGTGCTTACCCTGGAGTATTTGGTAGTGTACCCATCCCCGGAACATTTTTTGCACGTGACTACCTGAGCGTGCAAGAGTTCTTAGATTCTGTCAGCACTGGGTTTGTAAAAAAACATTTTGATGCTGCGAAGGCTACTTTCGATGGGAATAACCAAGACCCACTTAATAAATGGAACTGGTCGTATACCAATGTTGGCCAAATAAGTGCTTACGTCCAGGACGAGTTTTCGCTCTTTGAAAACTTCTCTTTAACACTTGGTTTGCGGATGGACAAACCTACTTATTTAAACACAAAGGAAAAGATTGAAGAGAAACTCAAAACTCCCAATGCTGCTGATTATCAGCCTGATATTCAGTATTATGACGAAAATGGTAAAGGCATCAAATTCGACCATACGGTGCTTCCAGATGCCAAGCCGCTTTTCAATCCTCGTTTGGGCTTCAATTGGGATGTGAAGGGAGATCGTTCGCTTCAGATTCGTGGTGGGTCTGGTTTGTTCAGTGGCCGTTTCCCATTTGTTTGGATTGGAAACCAGGTAGCCAATCCAAACTTTTTCTTCTATTGTGTGACTCGCCCCGATTTCAAGTTCCCACAAGTGTGGCGCAACAACCTTGGCGTTGACAAGAAATTTGGCGACGGCTGGGTGGCTTCGGCAGACTTCATTTATACCAAGGACATCAATGGCATGATGGTGCGCAACTACGGCCTAAACCTTCCCACGGGCCGTCTCAGCGCACCTGGCGACAACCGCCCCGTTTACACCGATGCCGACCGCGCCAAAAACCTCTTTGGAGGCACTACAGATGCATTTGTATTCACCAACACCGATGTGGGCTACTCCACCAATCTTATGCTTCAACTCCAACGCACTTGGAGCAACGGCATGTATGGAAGCCTGGGCTACAACTACCTCGACAGTCGCGACGCTTCTTCCATTGAGGCTGAAATCTCTTCGGATGCTTACGACCGCAACCCAGCTTATGGCAATGTGAACCAAGCCGTTGAGTCGCCTTCCATTTATGGCTACAAACACCGAGTGGTAGGTTCGTTCTCTAAAAAGTTTAGCTACGGTGGGACCGAGAAAAACCGCTTTGGCACTACCATTGGTTTATTCTTCCAATATGCACAGGGCGGGCGTTTCTCCTATACCTACTCTGGCAACCTGAACAATGACGGCTCTGGCAACAACGACTTGATGTACATTCCAACTGATGCAGAAGTAGACCAAATGCAGTTCACGGGCGACGCTGCTGCTCAGCGTACCGCATTCAAAGCATTCATCGCACAAGACAATTACATGAGCAGTCACCGAGGGGAAGTGGTAGAAAAATACGGAATCCTCAGCCCGTGGTTCAACAACTGGGATATTCGGATTGCCCAGGACCTAAACCACAAGGCAGGCAAGAAGATGAATACCCTCCAATTCACGGTGGACATCCTGAATGCAGGGAATCTCATTAGCGACAGCTGGGGCGTGCGCCGCATTCCTTCTACTACACAACCCCTTGGTGTTGTGGGCGTTGACGCGAACGGTGTGCCAACCTTCTCGTTTGACACGAACATCAAGGATTCGTTTGTGCAGGATTTCAGTTTGCTGAGCCGTTGGCAGATGCAATTGGGTTTGCGTTATAGTTTCTAAATGCTTGATTTAGAAGTGACACTTTTTTAAAAAGTGTCACTTCTGGTTAATTTAAAACAGCGAGCCGTTCCGACTTTTCCGAACGGCTCGCCTGTTTTAATATCCAATGTAAAAGTTAGCGCTACCCTTGGACATTGGACATTCCTTGTTGGACATTGGATATTCAAAACGTTTACTCTCGTCTCAACGCCTCCACAGGATCCAACCTTGCCGCTTTTATTGCCGGATAAGTACCAAAAATGATTCCGATAATAACAGCCACGCTGGCAATAATAAAAAACGTGTTCCATGTCAGTACTGCTGAAAATGGCACGTCGGCAAAAAATCGGATAATCGGGATGGCGGCCATCGCAAAACCCGCGCCCAGCAACAAACCTACTAGGCTTCCAAAGGCAGAAACGGTAATGGACTCAGCCAAAAATAAACGGCGGATGTCGCCTTTCTTTGCGCCCACAGCCTTGCGAAGCCCGATTTCTGCGGTGCGCTCGTTGACCGAAATGAGCAGCACATTCATCACGCCTACCCCGCCAACCAAGACGGATAGGCCGATGATCAATCCCATAATGATACGAAAAATGAGAAATCCTTTGGCTGTTTGGTCAATCCAAAAGTCCTGGCTGAGTATCGTGAAGTCTTTGCTTTGTTCGCCAAACTCCTGTTTTAACCAAGCCTCTAACTTGGCTTTGAGCACGGGCACATCTTCGGTTTTTGCAACTTCAAAAAGCATGGATGGGGGCGAACGGTGCAGGTCTCCATTAGAAAGCAGCGAGATAGGGATATAGGCCATGGGCGGGGATTCTTTTTTCTTGTCTTTCACTACGCCAACGATGCGCAATGTGTGGCCAAGTGTTACGAAACTTTGCCCCAACGCAGCATTCAAATCTTCTTTGCCCGCGATGAGTTTGGCCAACTGGGTGTTTATCACTGCTACTGGCTCACGACCACTGAACGCAGTGGCGGAAAACAATTGCCCATGCGTGAGGATGGTATCGCTGGGCGGTTTTTCGGCAATGCATTGGATCATGGCCCCCATGGCGGAATCGCGACCAACTATCTTGATTTCTCGGTTGTAACTGTTGTGAAGGCTGGCGCGTGTGACGAGCGGAGCGTTGGCCCTAAAACGCGCATAACGTTCGTAATCAATGATTTGAAAGGTGTCTTTGCGAACTGAAAGATTGTTGATGATCTTGTCAGTCTCAGTATTGACCACGATTGCATTAACGCTGGTCTGGGTAGCGATTTGTTCGCGGGCAAACTTTTCTAAGCCATCTATCAACGAAAAAGTGGCAACCAGGGCTGCCACACCGATGATGATACCCAGCACGGAGAGGAGTGTGTGAAAGAGATTGCCCCGAATGTTCTGGATGGCAAGGCCGAAGGATTGAAAGGTGTTTCGCAGCATAGCTTCAATTTTTTTCTGTGCGAAACAAAGGTTCAACCAATCTCTAATCCTTGCTTTTCGATGAATACAGGCTAATTGCAGATAGGATGCAAATGTCCAATGTCCAAGGGAATATCCAATATCCAACAAGAAATTTCCAATGTCCAAGGAGGGCTCCGTTTCAGGCATTTGTCGTTGTCCAAAATCTTTTTATTGGGTGAGTTGTTAAGCGCAACGCCTATTTGGACATTGGACATTCCTTGTTGGATATTGGATATTCTTTCAGGACCTTCAAGCATAAACCTTTCCTCCGGCCTTCGCCGTGTTGTAAAGGTATTTCTGCATGTCCCATGCCGCCGGGCTGGCCGGTCGCGGTGTGCCCGCCCCACGTGACGAGGCACGCGGCGAGGGTGGCGAGCAACCCGCACGACAGCAGCCGCATTCTGAAGCCACGCATGGCGGTTCCATTTCTGTCCGTGACCGGCGCACCGCGAATAAACGGCGCACCTTGCCGATTCTGTCACTTCGTAGGGCAATCCACAAGGAGAAATCGACACACGGTTACCCGGCCGGTCAGCGGACGACCGCGCAACCCGTTGGTGGGAGAGGTGGACTGTTAGTGTACGACGAGCGTGATACGCGGGCCTAACGATCTTCGCAGACGCTTCACGCTCCGCTGCGCGTCGCGGCTACACTGAATCATATGAAGGAACAGATTCCACCACTGACGAGG
>JACMMM010000005.1 GCA_014379065.1 Saprospiraceae bacterium | reverse complement strand
GTATTGTCCCACACCCTCAGAGAATTGTCGAGGTGTGGGTAACAATGGAAACTCATGCAGTCGAAATACGCGCCGCCTTTAAGCGGATAACGGTCGGGGTCTTCTTTGCCATCGAATGGCTCATCGGTGTAACGACAAAGAACATCCAGGAAACTCGGCCAGCCCAAGCCGCCCACAGCGACCATCGCGTCATGATCCACACTTTTGATGACCTCATAACTGATGCGCAACGTACGAATGTAGTAAAATGGGGGCGATTTCAATTTTGTTTCGCAGGGTAGAGGCGCGTTTTCCCACCAGTTGCCGGGCTGTCCAGGCTGTAGCCAGCCATTGCCCGAGTCCAAGTCTGGTTCGTTCCACACTTCGTATGTTTTGATCAAGCCCTTATAGGTCGTGGCGATTTTCCAAACGTACAGCGCGTAGGGGTTTGCGTCGTTTACAGGTGTGCCATTTTCACCGTTGTCCCAGATCGGTTTGTACAGATTGTCGAACATTTCGCTCCGTTGGTTTGGGCAATAATAGGCTGGGTCGCGGGCAGTTTCGGAAGGGAAACCGATGATTGCCATCACGTTGCGCAAACCAATGCTGTTGTAATATTGGAAATGTTCTTTGCGGATGTCATAGCCCCAGTATTCCAAAAAATGGTGGAACAGACCGGGGCGGATGCTCGTCGCACCGTATTCTTGTGCAAGCGTGGCCAATGCTTTGTCGCCGTAATCGGGCGGGAAGTAGCCCATATTCGAGCCATAATCGAAGGCTTCGGGCCTAGGCGGTACGATGTCGTTGGCGGTAAAACTGGGCTGGGAGCAGGCGGGCTGTGAGCAAAGTAGTAGCAGGAGCAGGGAACAAACCTGTGAGGTTTTAAAAACCTCACAGGTTTCAGAAGCCATACGACGGGCTTTTACAACTATTGGCAAAGTCTTTGTTTTACTTACCATCATTCACGGGGGAGCTTTGCGTCAAATGTCTGGATTTTGGTCGAGTTTTTACAAACTTTCCTACCTTCGGGCAGCGAACCACCACGATAATTGTTCTTTCGACCGATCTAATCGCCCAACCATCCCGCCCATGCGCCTTGTTAAGCTCGGATCATTGCTGGTCTTTTTCTCAACATGTTTTCTCGTCCACTCGAGCGAAGTTGACAGCGTTCGCGCCGTTGTCACGCCTGTACAGTGCTATGGGCTTCGCAATGGAGTGATACATGTAGACACGGTGTTTGGAGGGGAAAGACCTTTTTACTATTCCCTTGACGGACAAACATTTACCACCAACCCTACCTTTGACCGTCTATGGGCGGGCGACTACACGCTTTATGTACGCGATGGCACCGGGTACACTAAAAATTGGCCTATCACGATTAAAGAACCGGCTGAATTGTTGGTTAAACTGATCGTAGGCGCAACCAAGATCGAGGCAGGCGAACCCCTGAATATCCGCGCCCTTGCCAGTGTAGAGACCGACTTGCTACAACAAATCGAGTGGAGGCCTCCGGTGCTTTTTCCACGGCAAGACACGCTCCGACACACCATAAGCATTTATGAGTCAACGCAATTTGCCGTCATTGTTCGTAACCAAAATGGTTGCACGGCGAGCGACTCCTTGACTGTAGATGTGGAAAAAACGAACGTGTACCTTCCCAATGTCATAAAACCAGGAAGTGCATCGGATGCCTATTTTACGGTGTTTGCAGGGGAGGGCGTGCGTCGTGTGGTCTCGCTCCAAGTTTACAGCCGTGGTGGCGCGCTTGTTTTTGAGCGGCAGGATTTCCAGCCAAACGCTCCGCTCCAAGGCTGGGGAGGGCGCTGGAATGGCAAAACGGCCCAATCAGGCGTCTATCTGTATTTGGCGGTGGTTGAGTTTTGGAGCGGAAAACAAGTGCGGTACGAAGGAACGGTGACGGTGGTGAATTAGAGGAGGTAAAACCGCAAAATACAAAACCATGCCTATTGGCAGGTAAACAGGAGAACCGCAAAATGTAAAATTAATCGAAGACAAAATCCTGAAAATCAATGAAAATCACTGAAAATAGAATCGGCCAAGCGGAGAAAGCTCCGCTTGGCCGATTGAATACTAATCCTCGTAGGTTTTTAAAAACCTACGAGGATTTTATGCAGAAAACGAGGTCCCACAGCCACAAGTGCTTTTCGCATTCGGGTTGTCGAACGTGAACCCGCGGTTGTCAAGGCCATTGTGGAAATCCACTTCCATACCGAGCAGGTAAATGGCGTGGGCTTTGTTCATCACCACACGAATACCACCGATTTCAAAAGTATCGTCGGTTTCATTTTCCTTGTCAAATCCGAGCACATAAGAAAAGCCCGAACAGCCGCCACCTTTCACCCCCAAGCGAAGGCAGTAGTCGGCGGGGATGTTCTCTTGGTTGCGAATGAGGTTGAGTTGTTCCACCGCTCCTTCGGTGAGGCTGACGGGGGTCATTGTATCTGTATTTTCGAGCATCGTTTCCATGAAAAATGTGCCGTTTGTATGAGCGGCAAAATTACAAAGTCAAACAGGAAAGTCAAGAAAAAGTTTGCACCTTTGCCGCCCTTTTAACCGCCGTAGCCTCGGCGAAGGCGGTTTTTGGCCCGCATTGACCACATTTGCCACATTTAACTACATTGACCACATTCCAAAATGGAGTTTTTTCTCGACATCCTCAAACTCACCATCCCTGCCGTAATTGTAGGCGCTACGGCGTATATGTTGCTGAAAGCCCTATTAGACGAGCGTCAGCGTATGGATCGCGCCTTATTGCGCAATGACGCGCAAAAAATCACGCTTCCACTTCGCCTTGCTGCATACGAACGCCTCATGCTGCTATGTGATCGAGCCGAGATTGCCAACACCATGCTTCGTGTTCGGATGCCCAACATGAAAGTGCGCGAATTGCGCGGCGTACTGCTCATGGCCATCAACCAGGAATTTGAGCACAATGTATCGCAGCAACTTTACGTGTCCGACACCCTGTGGCAGATCATCCGTATGGCCAAGAACAACACCCTTGCTTTTGTAACCATAACGGCCCCGGAACTCGACCCCGATGGCCCTTCGGATGCACTGGCCAATGCCTTGCTGCAAGCCCTCGACGAGCAGACGATCACGCCCTTGCAAACTGCCATTCATGCGGTGCGTACGGAGGCTGGGCAGTTGCTATAAACAAACAATTGAAAATGATTGCGTTGGCTTTTTTGAAGTCAAATAACAACACTTACACGAGGTTTTTTTGAGTTAGCCCAAAAGAGATTCGCTTGGCTTTCAAGTCCTTTTCAGAGGATTGCCGCTTTGCTAACATTTTGTTTTAAAATTGCGATATAATTTTTGTTTTGCGCTGAATTTCAGCCCTTTTGTAAAGTTGAACAGCCCTAAAAATTTGTTTCAAAGATAAATTTGGGTCAAACGCAAGGGTTTTGAAAAAAATTATGTAAGTCGTTTTCGGGCGTTAATTGTTTGGAGAATATTCGATGTTGTGATATAAATTTTGAAAAAAAGTGCAAATGAAGATATTGCTGAAAGCGATGATTAGGCTTTTTGCGATTGCCTTTTCGCAATGTGCTCGTTTTCAAGTTGTTTTGAAAAGGTGAAAAAAAATTCTGGAAAAAAGTCAAAATCTATTTGTGTAGGTCGCCAGTTTGCCCAATCTTTGTCGCCCTTCTCGACTGAACAGCTTCATCAAGACGAATTTCTTAACGGGTCCTTCCT
>JACMMM010000807.1 GCA_014379065.1 Saprospiraceae bacterium | reverse complement strand
TTGCGCGATGGCTCCCTACACAAATCTGGTGCAGAAATTGCAGAACACCTTGATTTCTACGGCGCTTCAGTGAATATCCCCACGAATTTGGACACCTCGAGTTTTGTGCTGTTTTCCTTAAAAAAATATGCCCACGAGGTTATCCCAACCTTTGCGGAGATGCTGCAATCGCCGTCTTTTCCTGAGGATGAACTGGAAAATTTTCGTCGTACCAACATTCAGGAACTGATGGTGGAACTCGAAAAAGGTGAAACAGTGGCTTATCGAAAAGTGACCGAACTTATCTTTGGAGAGCACCATCCCTACGGTTATAACTCCATGCCCGAGGATTATACGGCCATTCAAAGAGCCGACCTTCAACATTTTTTCGACACATGGTACACTCCATCGAACTGTCTCATTTTTGCCAGCGGACGCATTGATGAGACCATCTTGAGCCTCCTCAACCAGCATTTTGGTGCGCAGAAAAAAGAGTATCATAAACCATCCAACGCCCATACTCCAACATCCAACGTCCAACATCCAACGTCCATAGTCCATAATCCAACGTCCCTAGTCCGAATCCCACTCCCCAATTCGCTACAGTCGGCCATCAAAATTGGGCGCAAGCTTTTTGATCGAAACCACCCTGATTTCAATGGTTTGGTGGTGTTGAATACCATTTTGGGTGGATATTTTGGATCCCGCCTGATGGCCAATATCCGCGAGAAAAAAGGGTACACTTACAATATTTACTCCACTGTGGACGCCTATTTGCGCGATGGCTGCTTCTACATCGCCACAGAAGTCAGCCCTGAAAAATCGGCGTCTGCCGTACGCGCCATTTTTAGAGAAATGAAAAAACTGTGCGAAAAACCAGTGCCAGAAGAAGAACTCAGCATGGTACGCAACTATATTCTCGGGATGTTTCTCAATGGTTTGGATGGCCCAATCAACAGTTCAGACATGGTGCGAAATCAGATCGTTGAAAACCAATCAACAGAAAAGTTTGAGGCGATGGTAGAAACTGTTCGGAGTATATCCGCCGAATCGCTTCAAGCCTTGGCACAGCAGTATTTTAAACCGAAAGATTTTTGGGTGGTTATCGTGGGGTAAATTGGACGTTGGATATTGGACGTTAGAGGTTGGACATGCCCCGATCACAATGTCCTCACAATTCTAGTCCAATGTCCAACATCCAATATCCAACGTCATAATTTTATTTGGCAAAAAAATACCCGAAAATCTGCGTACTTTTGCGCACTTTTTTTATCCAAACCGATTCGATTCACATTATCAAATAGCCCAATACTTTGTTCAATCTCTTTAAATTCTTTAAGCAAGAACTCGCTGTTGACCTTGGCACCGCCAATACGCTCATCATGGTAGACGACCAGGTGGTGGTAGATGAGCCCTCAATCGTGGCTATGGATCGTGCAACCAAACAAACCATTGCGGTGGGCCACCTTGCTATGCAGATGCACGAGAAAACACACGAAAACATCAAAACTGTACGCCCGCTCAAGGACGGCGTGATCGCCGACTTCCAGGCTGCCGAAGCTATGATACAGGGCATGATTAAGATGGTTGGCCGTCGCAGAAACATGTTCAGTCACCTCAAAATGGTCATTTGCATCCCAAGCGGTATCACTGAAGTAGAAAAACGCGCCGTTTTCGATTCGGCTGATCACGTAGACAGTAAGGAAACCTACCTCATTCACGAGCCAATGGCAGCAGCACTAGGTATTGGCCTCAATATCGAGGAGCCTATCGGCAATATGATTATTGACATCGGTGGTGGTACTACCGAGATTGCGGTCATTGCGCTTTCAGGCATCGTATGCGACCAGAGTATCCGGATTGCGGGCGATGAACTGACCAATGATATTATGAACTACATGAAGCGTGAGCACAACATCCTGATTGGCGAACGCACGTCAGAACAAATAAAAATCCATGTAGGCTCAGCGCTGCACGAACTTGAAAACCCGCCCCCCGATTATGCCGTACATGGCCGTGACCTGATGACCGGCATCCCGAAACAAATCAAAATCGGCTATCAGGAAGTAGCCTACGCACTCGATAAAAGCATCAGCAAAATCGAAGACGCGGTGCTCCGTGCACTGGAACTCACGCCGCCCGAATTGGCCTCCGACATTTACAAAACGGGGCTTTATCTCACAGGAGGTGGTGCGCTGTTGCGCGGCCTCGACAAGCGATTGGAATCCAAAACCAAATTGAATGTCCATGTAGCCGATGATCCACTCCGCGCTGTGGTGCGTGGCACAGGCATGGCACTCAGAAATAGCCACCAGTATTCCTTTTTGATTGACCGCAAGAGTGTTTAAATATGGCCCCCCTTCTCCAACTCCTGCTTCGCAATGGTGGCTTCGTCACATTCTTGTTGGTAGAGTTGGCAAGCTTTGCAATAATGGTGAATTTCGAGGATCGGCACGAAGAAATTTGGGCCAATACTACCGGAATTCTTGGCGGGCAGGCACTTGAAAAACGTCAAATGGCAACCGACTACTTTAGCTTGTACGAAACAGCTGACAGTCTGGCCCGCATCGTGGATAGTTTGCAAGCCCGACTCTCGAATGCGAGACAAATGCAAGTGCCCGTCCGCGATACCTTCTTTTTGGTCAATTACGATTCGCTTTCAAAAACGGACTCGGTGCGTCGGAAAACCGTGCGCCCGCAATACGAATTTATTACGGCGAAAGCCATCAAAAATTCCATTGCTGGCACGAGCAATTGGTTGATAATCAATAGAGGTAAAAACGACGGTATTCAACCTGATATGGCCGTGGTCAGCCCAGAGGGGATTATCGGGATCGTGCGGCATGTGAGCGATAATTATGCTTTGGTGATGTCGGTTTTACACCGGGAAAGCAAAATATCCGTAGCCTTGCCCAGACAGAAAAACGCATTCGGTTCTCTGATATGGGAGGGCGGAAATCCCAATGAGATGACCCTTCGTTACATTCCTCAGCATTTCATAGTACAAGAAAATGAACCTGTGGTAACGAGTGGCTATTCACTTATGTTCCCACAGGGTCATCCCGTTGGCAAAGTGAAAGGTGCACCAAAGGCAGACCCTGAGAACCCCTACTTTTTGGAAATCAAAGTAAGCCTCAGCCAAGACATGGCTACTGTACGCGATGTGTCAGTAATACACAATCTCTTCAAAGCTGAATTAGACAGCCTACAATCCAAAATCAGCGGCAATGAACGGTAGCAGTATCACCTCTCATATCTTGCGTTTCATAGGCTTGGTAGCGCTGCAGTCGCTGTTGCTCAATCAAATGACTGGCACGGTGGGTGTTTATTTCAACGTGTTGCTTTATCCTCTTTTCATCCTTTTTTTGCCCTTGCAACTGCCAACACCCTATCTGGTATTGTTGGGGTTTGCTGTGGGGATCATTGTAGACGCGTTTGTTCCTTCTTGGGGTGTACACGCAAGCGCAGGGGCTTTTAGCGGATTTATTAGAGGATTTTCTTTAATGCCCTTTGCGCCCAAAGGTGGTTTCTCCGCTAAAGACCCCATTTTCGCGCCTGCTCACGTAGGCTGGCAGACGTTTATACAAGGCTCGGCACTCTTTATGGGGCTTCATATTTTGTGGTATTTTACCTTTAGTTATTTTGCACCTGTCTTTGGTTGGGAAATCTTAAAAAAAACAGGGGCGGCATGGGCGTTCACGATGCTTTTTGTAGCACTGTATGCAGCCATGTTCAACCCAAAGAAATAACTATTGACCGTTGAATATTAACCATTGACTATTGACCATTGACCTTTGACAATCGGAAAAAGTCAACCGTCAAAAGTCAACCGTCAAAGGTCAATAGTCAATGGTGTTGACTATTAAAAACTCGTACTAAGCAATCGTATTATAAAGTCGTACTAAGTTGTGTGCCAAAAACATGTATATGCAAAGGCACACTACTTTCAGCGAAAGGAAGTTCATTGAAAAGCATTCGGAAGAAGGTATATCAC
>JACMMM010000806.1 GCA_014379065.1 Saprospiraceae bacterium | reverse complement strand
TCTTTTCACATTAAAAAACATACAACATGGCTATCAAATTCCTTTTCACCGGCACTTTTTCTTTCGTGGGAGCAAGTATCCTTTCTGCACAAAGCACTGCAGTCTTGCACACGGAGCAGTTGGGGGACTTGAATACCTTGAACGCCATTCGACAACTCGAGCAAAACGCGCTCTTCGCCTTAATAGGTGCCGTTGTATTGATGGGCCTGATGTGGATCTGTTCCGTATGGAAAGCATGCGCCGGCTTGAACCAGAAGCAAAAGAATGTCCGCAGATCATCTATCAACAGTTTGATACTGATAGCCGGGCTGAGTGTTTTTTGCGGCAGCTGCACGGTAGAGCAACGAGCGATGGCAGCGCGATATCGCGATGCAGCCGCAGCAGAAAGTCGCACTTGCCCTTGCCCGCATGAATACGTAAATCATGCGAACATGTCCTTTAACAACCGTTATTCCTCCACTGCCTATTCCGATTTGTATGGCCCCAGCTTTTGCAGGTTCTGCGGTAAAAGGATTCATATTAGCCGACAATAAGGGTCTGCGCCTCGTCTACCCGCTCATCATTTCAAAACTTCCCTGGCAAAATAGAAATACAAAGAGTGGAGCAGAACCCACTTAAAAAAACGGCCTGTTTCGCACAGTTAAAAGCGGAGGCGAATCCGAAAAGCCTTATGAGTAGGAAATTAAAAAACACAAACATGAATATCAATCAAATTACAGATCGCAGTGCTGGAATCAAACTGGCCGAAGCCGCAGGCGCCCCAAAAACGGCAGCCTTAATTGCTGACAAAGACGCCTGTTTTCAGGATATCTTTGAAAGTGCAGTATCTGAGATTGGCCCCGGCCCACTCGTTGAAGCGCTACAAAAAGGGCCCCGCTTATGGTCTCACATGGCGCTGAGTATGCTGCCGAATTTAGGGTCACATGGCGAAGCGCTAAATGCCGCGCTGGCCTCCAGTCTGGCAGTCTCCAACCACGCACAGCCTGGAGACCGGATTTCTAAATTTTCGCTTTACATGGGTGCAGCGGTCAGCGGTATTGTCCGGATAAACAACACGAATGATTACCGCAACCTGTTTGTGAAGAATACCTATGAATTCAATCCGGCCGACCAAAATATTCCCGAGGGTACTGTGGTGAGAATGTATTTTGGTATTGAAGATGACGTGTTTATCGGGTTGGCCCCAGCACAAGAAACATTTATTTTCGACAGCAGCAGCCCTAAGATAGCCTATTATACATCCGCCGGTATTGCAGGCTCTCAAACGTTTGCATTTCAGCCTTAGGCCAATTGAACAGGGCGTAAAACCAAGCGTAATTTATCACAAGGCGCTATTCCGAATTTCCGGGGTAGCGCCTGACGCTTTTATATAGCGAGGAATTTATGACCCGAACAAATCTTCCAGCGTCAGCACCTGCTCCACCAATCCGAGGCTGTGCTTGTTGTGGTGTATGCCGAAAGTGGTCATCATGGGTACGATTTCTCTACAAATAAAAATTATTGGTGGCGAAATGTGTGGTTTTTAGCTACGATTCCGCCACCAATAATTCTTTCAAAAAAAATTTCAATCCCCGTTGAGATTGGTTTGACGTCCTCGTCTAACCTGCAAATGCTTTTCCAAAGCGCATCAAAATATCTCATAAACGCAACGTCACTAAATATTTGCAACATGAAAAACGCATCCATTTTCTTCGCCGCTACCCTCATTTTTCTTTTTGTATCTCAATCCATGAGCGCCCAAAAAACCGCCACCTGGAAAGGCGGCACTCCGGGCAGAAGCACCGACTGGAATTGTCCCACCAATTGGAAAGAAGGTCGCGTGCCGGATGCGTTTTCCAACGTAGTTATTCCCGATGTCTCCACCAGCACCTTCAGCTATCCTATTATTGGCGATGAAGTAGAAATACAGAGCCTACAGTGCGCTCCTTCTGCTCGACTAACTGTGCTTGCTAAGGCTAGCTTAGTTGTCCTGCTGCCCCTCTCAGAGCGGCCTGAAACGCGCGGCGACCGTTTTATTATAATCGGCAGCCATCTTGGGTACGCCGAATTGCCTGAGCACTAAAAGCTTCATCGTTCCTGCGCCTTTTTTCGTATTTAAAGATTTGCTAAGTCAAGGGCTATCCTTCTATCTTGCCTCCCTATTATTTGGCATTGCCAAAGTGAAACCCAAACATTTGCGCAGTCCTTAAATTTTCTAAAAATGAGCCTTAAATTTTACACCCTGCTTTTCGCACTGCTTTTCATGAGCAATTTCGATGCGCTCGATGCCCAATCATTCGATTCGACATTTGCCGTGAAACTGCAAAATTCCCTGAACACCATTGTTACCACTTCAAATCTCAAAGGTGTTTCCGGGGCGGTTTTCGTTCCCGGGCAAGGCACCTGGGAAGGCTCGAGCGGGATTTCCTCGCCCGGTGTACCAGTGGTGCCAGAAATGCGCTTCGGCATCGGCAGCAATACCAAATTGTTCACGGCAGTAGCCTTGCTCAAATTGCAGGAACAGGGCGTGCTTTCACTGGATGACTCGTTGGGAGCGTGGCTGCCAGATTTTCAATATGTGGACCCGGGTGCGAGCATCCGCCAATTGCTCACACATCAAAGCGGAATTTTTGACTTTTTGAACGACAACTTTTCCATTTGGAGCGACTCGATTTGGGCTGACCAAAACCGTTTTTGGACACCGGAAGAGTTGCTCGCTACCATCGGCCCACAAGAATTTGTGGCCGGGCGTGGCTATGAATATTCAAACACGGGTTACTTGCTTGCCGGCATGGTACTGGAAGCGGCTACCGGAAAATCCTGGGCGCAAAATGTACGGGAATTGATTTTAGACCCGCTCGGTTTAAATGAAACATTTGCAGGCGCTTTTGAAACACCCAATGGTCCCGTTGCAAACGAATGGGCCAGCAATACCCAAGAAATTGTCAACTCACCCATGATTGCCGAATTCAGTACAGCCCACGCGGCAGGAGCGCTTTTGTCCACTGGCGCAGATATGACCCACTGGTATAGTGAATTGTTTGGTGGCAATGTGCTTTCAGCTGCTTCAATGCGTGAAATGCTTGATTTTGACCCAACAACATTTTATGGTCTTGGTGTTGGCACACAGTATTTCACGATTTTGCCGGAAGCGCCCTTTGTTGTGCTTGTTCATACGGGTGGTATGCTGGGCTACAATTCGTTGACTTTTTTTGACCCAAAAACAAAAATCACGGCCTTTTTTGTCAGCAATATCCGCCTCCCCAGCGGCGATGCCTTCAACACGTTTATTATTGATATCTACAAAAATTTCCCCAAAAAAGACACAGACGCAGGCATTGTAAAAGTGACCAAACCTTGGGCGACCGTTTGCGGGCCGAGTGTTCAGCCGACCGTTACCTTACGCAATTTTGGGAAAGACACGTTGCACACCGTGGCCATAAATTACGGATTTGCTGGCGCGATGACCACTTTTAACTGGACAGGTACACTGTCGCCCTTGTTTTCGGCTACCGTTAATCTGCCCGCCATTGCAGTATCGAGCGGTCAAAATGACTTGATTTGTTTCACGGCTTTGCCAAATGGCGTAGGCGAGGGCTATCATTTCAACGACACTGCCATGAGCCGCTTTCTGGTAGTGGATATTGCTTCGAGCGCGTTTCCGCTTTCAGAAAACTTTGATGCTTTGGCTTCCTTCCCACCAGATGGCTGGTCGCTCAATTCGAACAATTTATATGCCTGGGGCCGCACTAAATTGGCTTCCTCAAGCGGTCTGCACGCTGCGACAAAGAGCAATTATAATGACCCTAACTTCGGAGCGGCGCAGGATTTGATATTGCCTGCGCTTGATTGCTCCAACTTGATGAACGCAACGTTGACGTTCAATTACGCTTACACCACTTACCCAGGCTACTATGATTCACTGCGTGTACAGATTTCAGAAGATTGTGGGGCCAGCTGGCAAACGCTGTTTTATAGTGGGGGCGTAGCCCTGCGGACAGCCCCTGAAATGACCGCTCCATTTTATCCCAAACCCGACGAATGGAAACCTAAAAAACTGGCCTTGAACAGCACCGGAAGTGAAGTGCTTTTGCGTTTTCGCTCCTTAAACAGATATGGAAACAACCTGTTTGTTGACGACATTCAAGTGCTGGACGATGCTTCGGTGGCTGTGTCGCAAATCACTGCACCATCGAATTTTGAGGTCTTCCCCAACCCAGCCGCATCAATCCTCTCGATAGAAGGCCTACCGGATGTTGTCGAGTTTAAAATTACTAATGCTTCGGGTGCAACGGTTTTAAGAGGAATAACCGACAGCGATAAAACAAGTGTAGATATCAGTCAGCTGCCTACAGGATTTTATGTTCTCCAAACAGGTTTTGGGGCGAAGAAGTGGGTGAAGATTTGATTATTTACGATTTACGATTTACGATTTTTTTGATCCGAAAAAGGGAAGATTCATGCCTTTTTCGGATCAAAAAAATCGTAAATCGTAAATCGTCATTCGTAAATTCCCGTTATTCCTTCACCAATTTCCCGCTTTTGCGCCAGCCTTTTCCGCGCAATTCCCACACATAAATTCCCGCAGGAAGATTGTTCAACTGCAGCACGCCTTTTTCTCCCGCCAGGCTTTCCTCTCGCAGCAAATTCCCTTTCAGGTCAAAGAGCCTGACAGTGGTGTTGTCGAGGTTTTGCCCGGCAATGCTGAATGTTGCTACCTCACGGACAGGGTTGGGCGAAACGCGCACGGAGACCGTATTTTTCGGTTCATGACTTCCTGAGCCAGTTCCAAAATTAGCCGAAAACATCCCATTGCTGTGCGTGGCCGCCACCACCAAGCCATCGGAACGGCGCACGTCCACATAATCCACCACAGAACTACCAATTTCATTGGGGCTTTCAAGTGTCCAGACGGTGCCGGGTTGTCCTGATGCATGGAGCACGAGACTATCGGCACTGTACAGGCCCACGCTGGTGCCGCAGAAATATTTGATCGTGCCGTTGTCAAGCGGCAGCATGCTCACCCAGCGCGGCGAGGGGCCTGCGCCCAGGCCATCCAGACTTGTTTCGAGGTTGCCGCCCACTTTTTTCCAGCTTGCACCTGCATCTTCGCTTAGATAAAGGCTATACATTTTGTAATTGGTGTACACCAGCACCACGCGGTTGGCATTGGTGGGGTCTATGGCCAGACAATTGATGTATGCAATCGAGGAGGTGTCTGGTGAAGGCAGTGCAGTGAAACTGGGCGTGCCCGTGTTGGCATTGTCAACGCGGAAAATTTTGTTGTTGGAGCTGCCAAGGTAAAGGCGGTTCGTTGGAGCTGTTTCTGAGACCGAAATGGCGGAAAAAGCGCCTCCTATGATCGTATCGGGAAACTGCGTCCAACCCTGCGAAATGGGATCCCATTCCCCCGTGAGCGGGATGGAAGCGAGTTGGCTTTGGCGATAAACCTTGTTCCCGGCGGGTAAGTATAAAAGATTCGGGTCGTTCGGATCGAGTACCAAAGGGTTGATAAACATATAATCATCCCCAATGGGGCCAATGGGATCTACGCGCCGAAAACCGGTGATGTTCCCGCTGTTGTCCAGTGCGCATTTTACCACTTTAATACCATTGGATTGAACAGATAAGGCGTAAAAGGCTTTGCCCGGTGCAATAGCGCCATACCCTCCATCGCCATTCACGGTTTGCCGCCAAGGCGCCTTCGGGTCGGGGGAGTTCACAAAAAAGTTGCCATTGTCCTGCAAGCCACCAAGAAGGGTGTTATCGCCTGGGGCATTTTTGTCAATGATGGCAGTGTAAAATTGGGAAGTGATATAGCTGTCGTTCAGGTACGACCATTCAACAAAGGGCGCGAGGCAATCTTCGGTGCGGTGGATGCCACCATCACTGCCCGTAATCATCACATTCGGGTTGGAAGGCAAAAATACGGCCTCGTGCAAATCGGGGTGGTGGTTGGGATAGAGTTCGAAAAATGGAAAACTCGTGCCGATTTTATAACCGCCAATTTTGGTGGTATTGTCGGGCGTGGCAAAGCCGTCGGTGCTGCGCCAAAGGTTGGTGCCGCCGATGATAACCGTGTTACTGCCGGGCTGCGGCCTCACCAGTACGTCATAACCGCCTTGGATGGCGCATTGGTCAAACTCTGTACCCGTGGAAGGCAAATTCAGGGAACGATCCTCCCATTGCCCGCCTGCACCAGAACCGTCGCCACTCAGGTAAGTATATTTAAAAAGGCTCGTCCAGTTGTCTGAACCTATGTAATTGGTATATAAACCGCTGCCCGGTGTAGCACCAAAAAAATACACCTCGTTTTCGTTGCTCGGATTAATGCCAATGACAATGCGGTTGTACACATTAGGCATAAAACCAGGTGTTATGCTGGTCCAGGTAGTGCCATTCGTGCTGCGGAAAATGCCTTTGGGTACACCATCACTGCTGAGTGCTGCGTACACAACGCCTGTGGGGGTGACCGCTACATCGGTATAATACGAATAGGGTTGATTTTGGCCGGGGCCGCGCACCACGGTCCACGACGTACCACCGTTCACACTGCGATAAATCACGCCATAAGTAGCAGCGTAGACTTCGTCTTGTGCGGACGAGGGGTCTGTCGCAATGCGCCACACACCTTGCCACACATTGGTAAATTCATGCGGGTTGCCGCCGCTGGTAGAGGCAATCGGCGCCCAAGTGTTGCCACCATCTGTGCTTTTGAACAATCCGTCGCCGAGGTAGTAAGCATATCCAGATGGATCCGTGGCAGATGCGCCGTACAGTTCGCCCGAAGTATAATACCAGATATTGGTCTTTCCGGGGCGGGTATCTTGTGCAATGCTCGTGACGCCAGGATGGGCATTGAGCGGGGTTTTGCGCGCCCAAGTTTGGCCGCCGTCTTCGCTGAGCCACATTCCGCCAGAAACGCCTCCTGCGAGGATACGGTTTTCATTGGCTACGTCTATGGCCAGTGCCCGGGTGCGGCCACCTACGTTCCAAGGGCCGCGCGACATCCACATGCCATTGCCTCCGCGCTCGGCTACCGCTTGTGGCAGCGTGGCAGCGTATCGGCGTTCGAGGAATCCGATGCCTGCGGGGATTTGCCCGGTGGCAGGATCAGCAAGGCGCATTCGTTCCCATTCGCTACGGCGTTCGGTATTTTCTTCTGAGGCGCCACCGGGAACCTTCAAACCGCCGACGAGAGGCTTTTCTTGGGTTGAAAAATAGAAAAGGCCGCAAGCGGCAAAAAGCAGGCTTGCAAAAACGGGTATGATTCTTTTCATGTGAAAAAATTTTTACAAGGGAAGGTTCGACCCGGAGTCATGTATCTTGAAGTTTTTAGGAAGCCCAACAAAATAATTTGAACTCGCTTTTTGAACCTATCACGGCCAAAGATATGTAATTGCTATCATTGGTTTTTGAAAGATATTGGAAGCCCCTTGATGGGCAGCATACTCATCAAGGGGCGTTTTATTACCAAAGAAAAGATTTTGAATCCTAATAGAATTGGCTTTATTGCTAACCACAGCCAAGCAAGCCTTTGCCATTAATTCTATAATATGCACTGGTGGCGGGGGGAAACAAAGCTGCCCATGAAAAGGATACAGTCTGTAAATAGGTACATCCTATTTCAGCACTATTAGGATGGCTGTTTAAGTACGAAATGTATTGGGGCATGTAACGCACGATGTGCAATTGAAAAGCGTCCCAAAGCTGCCTTGCTGAAATATTGTTGTTAAAATAAAGTTGATTCAACTCAATGTCAGCATCCTGGGGTGATAAGCCAGACGCAATTAGAGCAGCTCTTACGTCATCTATGGTATAATTAAAAGTAAACCAGGCGTTATTATTACACTCATCCAATATAGTAATTTGTTGTGAGCCACCAACGCAACAGCCAGTTCCGTTAATCATTAATATATAAGAATAAATGTTTCTAGGGGCGCAGTAGATTAATGGGGGCTGCGGAGGCAGATTGGGGGGGTAGTTATTCGGTTCTCCGGGAGGAGAATATGGTGAACCAACTCCCCCGTTGTTGGCTATTGTTACATTATGTGTATACTGGGGATCATACAGAGGTGAATAGTTCCAAAAATTAAAGGTAGTCTGATAAATAGATCGCAACTTACTCGGAGTTAGTGCATCGGAATGGTATAAAACATTCCAGTCTTGGTTAGCGATTTGAGGGTCAGGATAAGCGGTTAGCATAACTTGCTTCACCTGATTTTCATTGTAAATTATAGTTAGAGAAGGGTCGGGAATAAATGTAAAAGACCATTGACCAAGGCCGGAAGGAGGGCTTCCCAAACCCGAGGCAGGGAAATCATCTGTACGTTCTTGTACAGAATCATTTTGGTCATTACTTAAAGTCTGAAAACTTCCCTCCTTTTTGCAAGTAGTTAGCAAGACAAGAGAGAGAAGAATAAAAGTGAGTTTTTTCATGTCAAAATAATTTTGAATTTTAAAAGATTGATTGTTATCTTGAAGGCTCAAATCTATTAAGGTTGGTCTGAATTTGCCTCTCATAAATGTTAATTTTTACACTTTATTCTATGTCCATCCGAATCATTCCTAAAGAACAGCAAGGCTATGGGGCCTTTAATGGCGGCGAAATCGTGGAAAACAAACCCATCGGATTCCCACAAGACCATTCTAGTGTGCGCCCATATTCCAACCTTTTTTACTGGGCCCATGCCCGCGCCGTCACCGACAGCACCATTGGGTTGCACCCACACCAAGGGTTTGAAATTTGCTCCTTCGTCCTTAAAGGCGAAATCCGCCACTATGACACCAAACTCAAGGAATGGCGACCACTTTCTGCGGGCGATGTGCAAATCATCCGTGCTGGCAACGGCATCAGCCACTCCGAATGGCTGGGTAAAGACGGAGAAATATTCCAAATCTGGTTTGACCCAAATCTGGAGATAACACTATCAAAACCTGCGAGTTATGACGATTACAAATCCGCAGATTTTCCTGAAAAACAAGTGGGCGAATCGCGCGTAAAAACCCTGATCGGCCCCGGTAGCCCCTTTAAAATGGATACGCCAGGGGTCGAAGTTTTTCGCGTTGAAATGGGCAGCGAGGAGTTTAGGCTGAAAGCAGAGGCAGGCAAAATATACTCTGCGTATGTGCTCGAAGGCGAGCTGAGTTTTAATGGGGAAACAACCAAGCAGTCGGACTTCGTTCAAGTGACGGAGCAAGAAGAGATTGTGATGACGTCGGCGGGCGGAGCGAGTGTTTTTGTCATCGCATCACCCGTGCATCCGGGGTATAGGACGTATGGGCAGTTGATGAAGTAGTTTAGGGTTGAGATGGTTTAGGGTTTAGGATGGTTTAGGGTTTAGAGTTGAGATCGTTGAGCGGAGACCCTAAACCCTAAACATTCTAAACCTCTCAACATTCTCCCCAGAAACCTGACTTTTCCAAAAAAATGTCCAAAGAGGCTTTTGATTGTGTGAGTATCTTTAATCCGCACATAATACTTGTTTCCAAATCATCTTTCAATTCTCTCACTTATGGCAAAGGAAAAACTCAAACTCAAGGATCTCAAGGTACAAAGCATTGTCACTTCGCTCGAAGAAGGCCAGATGCAGACCTTGAAAGGCGGTAAAGAAGTGGTGGGTCGCCGCCACAGTTATACTGTTCGCTGGACCATGATTGACACCCGAGTTCAATTGGATTCGCTGGCCAGCTTCCACGGTGGAAATTAAGAGCCAATCCGAAAACCTCATAGGAGGTTTTCGGATTGGCTCTAAGTCTCCGTAATTTCCACTTCGCGCAAATATTTTTCGCGCACTACCGCTGCAAATGCTTGACCTCTTGCCTTGCCATCCAGCCAAGCCAAGAGGTCAAATGTTTGTAGCAAAGCCCTCGTTTCAGGCTCTTGTGCCTTTGGTTGTAAGTCGTTTTTTACTTTGGCAAAAACCTCGCGTTGGCTGCGCACATCGGGCAATTTTATCGCTTCAAAGATGCCGTGCATAAACCGCCGTTCCAGTTCGTGGAGGCGGTTTTTTCTTTTCAAAAAACGGGCGGCAGTGCGCAGTTGCGAATCCAAAAGCAGGAAGTTCCCCAATTCAAAATGGAGGATCAGCGATAGGATGCGTGCGAGGCTTTGTAGGTCTTCGCGGCCCACGGTGCGGCGTTGGGCAAGCCAATGGTTCAGGTGGTCGAGAGCCGTGTTGTAGTCGCCACAGCCGATGCTGATGGGCACGAATTGGAGGTAAAAACTACCCGTTTCATACTCGTGCGGATCAAAGCGTTCAGCCTCGCGCAGGCACCGCGCCATTTCCCTTTGGGCTTCCTCAAACTCGCCCGTATAAGTGCAAAGTGCAAAAAAGCCGCTGAAATATTGGCGGTGTATTTTTCGGCGGTCATCTTCTGTAATCGCCTGTAAACCACCAATTTTCTGGAGGCATTCGCGCACTTCTTCGTATTTTCGAAGCAGGCCGCAAGCCAGGATTTGATTGCTTAGCGCGGCGATATAGTCCGACAGGTTTTCCCGCAAAAATTGCGGCTGCGACTCTTGCAAAGCGATGAGCGTTTTGCCGGTTTCGTAAAATTTTTCTTGCTCCAGTGCGGTGTGATAATAAAGGCTGAGGGTGCGGTAATAAAGTACCCGAGCCGTGTGCGACACCGCCACATCTGGGTCGGCGAAGGCTTCTTGTTCCACGAGTTGGCGAAGCCGGGCCACGCGATCTGGCCCTCGCTGGAGCGGGTCTTTTTTGATGGTAGCATACGCCTGAAAAAACGCCCTTCGATAGTGGGAGGCATTGCGCAATTGCTCCAAAGCACGCGCCTCTTCATCTTGCAAGCGCTCGAGGTTTTTGTGGAGGAAATCAATGTCCATCCGCGTATAGGCGAGTTGCTTTTCCCAGCGGACTATTTCGATCTGGTGTGCAAAACTCTCGTGCTGTAGCGCGAGCTTGCGGGCCTTGGCAAGCAGCTCGCGACAATCGGCATAATGCCCTCGTTTGAAAAGCGCGGCCACACTCTGGAGCAGTTGGTTGAGGCGCTGCTGGGTGGTGTGCGATTCATCGTAATTCTGGAGGCATTTTAACACCAATTCATAGAGATAGGCTTTTAGTTCAGAGTATTTTTTGCTGCCTACGTCCTGACTTTTGTATATTTTTTTCCTCCATTTTTCTTCATCGAACTGCTCGGCAGCAGCCAAAGCCTCGAAGAGTTGGGTGTATTTGGTGTCGCCTCCTTGAGTCCCCCTCACGAAGATGCGGAAATAGCGCTTTTCGGCTGGCGTAAGCGAACGTACGAGGCGGTGCAATTTGTCGGAAGGTGTTTTTGACATTTCTGGGCGATGGATTTAGAGGCAAAATTGTCAGGTATTTATCATTTTACCAAAACTAAAAATGGGCTCAGAAACCTGACTTTTAAAAATAATTGGGTTGCATGGGGAAAAGCGAAGGTGGACTTTTGTACCATCAGACATTGAACTTAGGACATTGGATTTAGGATATTGGACTTAGGACGTTGGACTTTCGCTCGAAAAGGCTGGAGTTTACTAGTTTAAAACCGATCAAATCCAACGTCCAAAGTCCAACGTCCAAAGTCTAGAATTTAAAATCTGTCGTCATGTTAAACGCCATCGCTATCCGCCGCCTGCCCGAATCACTGGAGCCAAATGCTTCGTTCGCCCGTGCTTTGCCCATAAAGCCCGCGCAAATCATCGAACCCGTAACAAAATCTACGCTCGAAGCGGAAAAAATCGCGCTGCCCACCATGGAAGGGCTCTGTTTCGAAAAAGTGAAGAACATCGCTTATTTGGAAGCGAGCGGCAACTACACCGCCCTGCATTTCAAAGACAAACGGCAGGTCTTGGTGTGCAAAACCCTGCGCGAAGTGGAACAAATGTTGCCCAGCCGGGCATTTGCGCGCATTCACCGTTCCCACACGGTTCACCTCAAACACCTGAAAAAATATGTGCGCGGCAAAGGTGGCCATGTCTTGCTCCAAAATGGCGTGACGCTCACCGTGTCCACCGGCCAGAAAGAGGCTTTTTTGGGGCAAGTGAAGGAATATTTTGGTTGAGACACTCCTGTATAACCATTTCCAAAGAAAAACACCCACTACCCGCCCCAAAGGCCCTCCCATGCAAATAAACACAACTGCCCCCCTCCTTTTCCCGCCTATGGCGGGAGGGGAGGGACTGGGAGGAACCGAAGACTCTGGACTTTTTGACATTGGACGGTGGAAATCCATGCCTTGCAACACTAATCTACCAATTACCACTCACTAGTCCACCAATCACCAATCTACCAATCACGAGACACAGTAAGGGTTTGGTTTGGCACCGGGCGCAGCAATTTGCGTCCGGTGATTTTTTTTGTGGTTAAGGCTCGAAATTTTCAGACCTTTCGCAGCTCGATTCTTCATTGAATCTTGAGCCCGAATCACCGAACCAACCAATACCCCCGCCTTCGCCAAGGCTATGGCGGGTAAAACATCCTCTACCAGCGTTAATGAGCAACGCAGCCGCTAACCTTCCACGTCGCTACCCCGGCTTGCGCCCTTTCGAGCGCAGCCAAAGTGCTGTATTTCACGGAAGGCAAGAAGACATTGCCCGGCTCAGCAATCTCGTGCTGCGTGAGCGCCTCGTTGTGCTTTTTGCAAAATCGGGCATGGGCAAAACATCTCTCTTGCAGGCAGGATGCGCCCCGGAACTAGAGCGGCAGGATTTTGTTCCCATATTCTTGCGTACCGAACGAAGCGACCGCCCACTGCTGAGCGGTATTGGCGAACTATTGGAAAAAAACGCGCATGTGGGCGGTACTGACGATACCGGCTTGCGCCCTGGCGCAACCCAGACTTTGTGGGAAAAAATGAAACGGCTCGAGTTCGACCTCAATGGCCTTCCCGCTACGCCCGTGCTGGTTCTCGACCAATTTGAAGAAGCATTCACGCTTTCCCATTCGGAAGAAAGCCGCAACCAGTTTTTCAGCGAATTGGCGGACCTTGCCAATGAAACCATGCCCGAGGCATTGAGGGCCACACTTTTAGAGGATTTTGAGTACGGCAAACTGGATGTTGAAACCATGCAGTGGTGGGAACGGCAGCCCAATGTGCGCATCGTATTGAGCATCCGCTCTGATTTTCTCCACATGATTGATCGGGTGAGCAAAGGCATCCCCGGTATCCTGCGCAACCGCTACGAACTGCAGCCACTCAACCGGGAAAAAGCCCGCACGGCCATTGTAAACCCCGCTGAACAAGTGGGCGATTATGCAAGTCAAACCTT
>JACMMM010000805.1 GCA_014379065.1 Saprospiraceae bacterium | reverse complement strand
TTTTTAGATAGCGTACCTACGGCACGCTTTTTCATCGAAAACAACATTTCTACAAAGATTCCGCCCCTCTGGGACGTACTCAAAATTTCGAATGATTCATGTTTCTGCCAATCGCTATTTCAATGATCTCTTTTTCAGCATTTCCCAGCCCATTCGATAGAATTCCGGCAAATGCAAAAATGCTCTTAAAGCGTTGATTTTGAATTCCTTGAGCAAATAATTTTGCATCAGTATAAAGCTTAGAGCATAACCTACAAGCGTTGCGTATGCCGCCCCAAACAGACCAAACTTTTGGATAAGAAGGTAACTCAGTGCAAGGTTAAGCAATGCTGTAAAGAATGTGTAGGCAAGATTCACCCCGGGTTTTCCGGTCGAATCCAGCACTGTTCCGAACTGAACCGCAAAGGGCATAAACAGCCCAAAGAAAGCCGTCAGCCGCAGCACGTTCGCCGATTCCATGTACTGGCTACCAGCAAAAATTCGGATGATTGGCTCTGCAAACACGAGCACAAAAACCACAAAGGGCAGTATCACTGCCAAGGTGGCGCCCACACTTCGTTCGTACATTTTTTTTACCCCGGCATGGCCTTCCAAAGCCATCTTTTCCGCGCTTTTGGGGAATACTACTGCAGCAATGCTAAAGGCAGGGGCTTCCACCAACTGCGTCACCCGGCCTGCCGCATCATACACTGCAAAAGCCGCTGGACCGAGCATCTGACCCAAGGCCAGTTTATCAATATTTTTGTAGAACATGGTGCTTAGGTTGGTGCCCAAGACAAACTTCCCGTAACTCGCCAAGTTCATAAACCATTTAAGGTCAAGCCTTTTGGCTAAAAACAAATAAGGCCGCGCATACCACCAGGCTGCCAAGGCAGCCAAGAAAACACCCGCAAAAACAGCCACGCTAAATTGCCAGAGTATTACGGTGTTTCCTACTGTCCAGCACCAAAATACCCATGCAGACGGAATACCCCGATAAAAAACGGAGGTCCAAAACACACCTCGAAACTCGAAATTTGCCTGTTGAACGAAGTTGCTGTGTGTGCAAAACGCCATTAAAAAATTAGTCAGGAAATAGACAGGGAGCATCTCGGCCAATAAAGGCACTTGGTATTGCTGACAAATCCAATCAGCACAAAGCCAAATAATCAGGTTGGAGAGAATGGAATAAGTAATGTTGAGGAAGAGTGCTGCCGTGATGATGTTGGCTTGTTCGGTTGCATTGTCCCTTCTCGTTGCCAAAGCACGCACCAATCCATTTTGCAAAAGGCCGCTCCGCCCCATTTCAACAAAATAGGTCACGAGGATAAAAATGCCCCAAGCCGCAAACGCTTCCTTCGTCAACAATCGCAGCAACAGCATGGCGGTGCCGAGGTTGAAAGCCATGGCGGCCATTTTTTCAGAGAGAGAAAGCAGCCCTGAGCGGAGCCAATAGTTATGCGGTGATGCGTTGGCGGATTTTTCCATGCTAGGAACTCGTCCAATAAAAAACGGGGGCGCGAAATCGCGCCCCCGTTTTTGTATAAAGATTTGGCTGCGAAATTAATCGTAGCGACGATTTTGCTTTTTTTTGCGTCCTTTAAAGTGGTTGCCATCTTTGTCGTCATTGCCTGTTACAGGACCTTTGCGAATCATGGCACAACGGAAGCCAACAGCTCTGCTGGCTTTGTCTTCTTCAAGGAAGCGGCGGGCGCCTGGCGAAAGCCAGAAAGCACGGTCAGCCCAAGAGCCACCTTTGATGACGCGAGCCTTGTCGCTGATAAGCGTGCTCACACCATAACGGTATTCTACGTTCGACTCTTTGTCACCGTCCAGGAAGTTGTAAACTTGTGGGCGTTTGTAGTTGTCGCGAAGCGCGGTGCTCGTGGTGTCCATAAGTTCATACACCAGATGGCCAAGGCTGTCTTTCTGAATCGGAGCGCCCGTTTCTGGGTCAAGTTTCTTGGTCATAAACTCGTTACCGCGATAAGGATTGAGTTCATGGTTCTCCGTGTCTTCCAAGTCAGAGGCGGTCAGCGGGCGGTAAAGATCGCCTGTCCATTCGTTCACGTTACCAGCCATGTTGTAAAGGCCGTAATCGTTGGGCCAGCCAGAAAGCACTTCCGCAGGGAAGAACGCTTTGTCGTTCAGAGCGCCAGCCATACCACCATAGTCACCACCGCCACGCTTGAAGTTGGCGAGCATCTTGCCTTGGTTTTTGTTGCGCTTCTGATAGCGAACCGTGTTGCCGTTCCAAGGATAGATACGACGATCTGTAATGAGTTCGTCTTTGGTAGTTGCTTGGTTGCCTAGGAGACCAAGGGCAGCAAATTCCCATTCTGCCTCCGTAGGAAGACGGTAAGCAGGAAGGAGGATGCCGTCTTCGAGGCGGACTTGGCGTTCGCCACCCGTACGCTGGTCTTTCATCAACTTGCGCGGAGAAGGCTGATACTGACCAACGAGGTAAGCTTCCGTGTTAAAGTTGTTGTCGTCTTTTTGGTCGGGGGTAGGCTCAATAATACCACGCTTGATAAGAATCATCTCATTCACGCGGTCGGTACGCCATTTGCAAAAGTCGTTTGCTTGAAGCCAGCTAACGCCCACCATTGGATATTCGTAATAGTCGGGCGTACGGAAGTAGTTTTCCACCATCGGCTCGTTGTAGGCGAGTTCTTCGCGCCATACAAGCGTGTCGGGGAGTGCCCGTTTCCATACTTCGGGGTAGGTTTCCCCATATACCCGCTTGACCCAATACAAATATTCTTGGTAGTCAATGTTGCGCACTTCGGTCTCGTCGATATAAAAAGACCCTACAGTAACGCGTCGTTCGATGTTGTTCCATTCGTAGGTCACATCTTGTTGTACTTTACCCATTACGTAAGTACCGCCTTCAACAAGCACGAGATTAGGGCCCGTGGCTTGGCCTTCATAATCGGTCTTTTCGAATCCGCCCCATTTCTGGTCGTTGTACTTCCAGCCTGTGGTGGTGGAGCTTTCGGATTTTCGTCCGCAACTGGCCAGAACGAACACCAGAAGGGCAAAATTCAACCCGTGAATTAGTGTTTTCTTCATTGTATTAAAATACAGGTTTTGAAAAAAATTGAGTGGCAAATGTAGAAAAAGTAAGTTTCTAGTTGGGTGTGTTGCTGTTAATTTTAACGAATCAGGCAAAAATCATTGAAACATTCGGGTGCAGTCGTTTATATCTGGGCGTTTTTTGTTGCGTAAAACGAGCCCTAAGGTTAGTTCAAAAGTCCCTCCTGCATTGTTAGCCAAGCCAGAAACTGTCGCATCGTAACTTATACCGATCTTGAATGGGCCCTCTCTGAAGCCCGCCAACAATATGATTGCGTCAGAATTGCGGAAAGTATGCCTAAACCA
>JACMMM010000804.1 GCA_014379065.1 Saprospiraceae bacterium | reverse complement strand
TCAAGGTTCACAAGCGTTTCGCGGATTTTATTTTAATGAGGCAATAAACACTTCAGGCACGCCTATTAAAATCGGCTTAAACGGTGAAAACCAAAATGTGTTCAAGCACTGTGGGGTCGGTGTCTTGGCAGAAAAATCTAATTTTGATTTTGAGAATAACCGCTTTGTTGCCTTCAACACAGGCGGACTGGGGCGAGCCATTGACATTGTTTCTTCCGTAAAACACACCATCAGGGACTGCACCTTTGACTACTGCGTGGGAGGGATTGGACTGAGCAATAGTTACTACAATGTGCTCGACAACCACTTCAACCACGTCGGCTACTGCCTTTATGCAGTACATAGCCGCAAAAACGGCAGTGATCTGCCTACGGTGAGCGGTAGTGTCGTAAATGGTGCAAATGATGGGTTCTTATTTGTGTTCAACGACAACTCTGAGCCGCAGATGATTAATAATATTGACATTCAAAATATGGGAGGTGCGGGCATTCTCATATATGATATGGATGCAACATTCCCGAATCGTTCAACGGTGCGAGGCAATAACCTAAAATTGAATAGCGGCATGGGTACGCCCGGTACAACAGGGCCGGGAAGTGAGAGAGGCATACAAATCGTTGGCACACAAAAAGCAAGTATCTGCGACAATATGGTAGAATATGATGGGGACGGCCTTGATTTTGGGATGGAGGCGTGGAGCAGTACGAACTGCATCGTGACCAACAATGATTATACACAGACGGGTACAAACCCTACCCCCGGAACAAGTGGGGCACGGGGCGTTTTCTTTGATCAATCGAAGTTCGATTGCAACTTCTACACAGGCAATGAAACGGGCCTGCACTTGTTGGGGACTTGCACCAATACGGATGTCGCTACCCAACATTTTAAAGGGCCGCACACTACCGGGTTGTTTTATGAATTTGCTTCCACCAAGAAACAAGAGCATACAGGCAACCTTTGGGAGTATATGCCGGGTAGCGGGCAATTTGAGGCTCTTGCAGTAGGCATTGACCCTGAAGCCAACCAATTTAGGGTAGATTGTGCCGAGAACTTCCAACTTTGTCCTTTCCCCCTCCTTCCTCTTGAATGGTTTTTTGATCAATCCCTTGCCGGAACAACGGTTTCTTGCAATCATAGTTCAGCTGGTTGTACCCTGCCTCCTCCACCAAGTACGCCAAGCCCTGCCAATGAAGATGCAGCTATGATTGGCAAAATCATGGCGGGACAGTTGACGTTCCCCAACTACGATGACTGTTTGGGATGGATGGCTACAAAACAAGCATTAGGCTGGATAGCGCGGAATAACCTACAAAGCTCTTCTACATACGCTAACTATTGGACACAAAAAAGCAATACGAGCGCAGGCAAGCTAGCTCAATTGGAAACCAACGCAATGGCTTGGGTACAAAGTCAAATAAGTATAGAATCGCAAATTGCTACAACTTGGACCAATATCCAACAACTTTCGGCCATCAGTCCACTTAGCGAAACGCAGCTTCACACGCTGATGCAATACTATCAGAATTTGGCGGGGCAGAGGGCCTCCCAAAAATCAGCCAGATTGGACTTTGTTGCGCAATACCGCAACACCCTTTTGACGCTCCCGGGTACGCAGGTATTCGAAACCAACAAAAAGGCGGTGGGCCTGATCCTATGCGACCTCTATGGCCGCGAGATATTTGAATACACTTCAGGCGAATTGAGTACGCTCGAAACAGTAGCTGCCCAATGCCCGTTGGAAGGTGGAGATGCTGTATTGCAGGCAAGGGGCTTGCTGGAGCTTGTGACTCAAGAACCCTACATTTCCGGGTCGGATTGTTCAAGCGGGTCGGAACGCAGTATAGGGTTTTCGCCATTAGATCTTGGTATCCAGGTCTTCCCAAACCCAAATGATGGTAATTTCCACATCGTAGCGCCCAATTTAAGCAATATTACCCTGCACCTTTATGACCTGACCGGGCGTTTATTCTGGGAGAAGACCGTGGAAGGGCCTGCTTCGGACATTGTGGTTTCTTCCCAATTGCCGACAGGTTGCTATTTTATGGAGGTTAAGGATGAACAAAGCAAGCTCCTGACAATCAAACGTGTTTTCATTAATAAATAGATTTAAAGTCATCTCCCATCCTAACTTAGCTTGGGCTTTAGGATGGGAGACTTTTTTTCTCCTTATGGCAAAAAAACTGATATTCCTGTGGCCGATATTGTTGACCTGTTATTTTTCAACAGCTCAAAATGACGGCTTAAAGCACGATTTCAATTGGGTACTTGGGTACAAAAGGATTCCAGACAGCCCATTTGTCAACCAGCTGGATTTCAACTTTTCCCCCATGAAGATTAAGAAATTCCCTGTTTCAACATGGCCTTTTAGGTCTCCTTGCCCTTGGTCTGACAAGGAAGGGAACTTGATTTTGTTTGCAAATGGGTGTGAGATTTATAATATCGGAGGGAGCGTATTGAACAATGGGAATCACATAACCCCTGACAATTGGGTTTATGATGGTTACTGTCCTGATTACTACCCTTTTGCTGGATCATGGTTATTTCTGCCCGATCCTGCCAGCGATTCTCTATTCTACCTCTTTGGACTAGGGCACAGAGAAAGTACGGGCGCCGGCATCTACGGATGGGGACTTTATGCCAGCCACCTTTCAGGACAAGAAGTGTTCGAAAAAAACACCCTCATTTGCGCCGATTCCCTTTTCAGGAGTCACCTTACCGCTTGCCGCCACGCCAATGGCCGGGATTGGTGGCTGGTGTTGAACAAAGTCAAGACAAACAGTTACTACAAGTACCTATTGGATCCATTCGGGATACATTTCATGAATTTGCAAGATATCGGAATGCCTACGTCCTGGGAGGGGAGTGCTACGGGGCAATGTGCGTTTTCCCCTTCTGGTGAAACCTTCATCCATTACGACAATGTGTCGGATATGTACGTGTATGACTTTGACCGATGTTCTGGGGAGTTGTCCAACTTTCGCCCCATTAGCATTGAGCACAATGAAGATACGGGTAACTCATTGGGCGGCATGGCTATTTCACCCAATTCCCGCTTCGTATACACCTTTGGCTATTTGTATTCGTATCAAGTGGATTTACAGGCAAGCAACTTACAGGCATCGGTGACTCAGGTGGCCTACTGGGACAGCACATATGTGAACAATGTTTGGCCAACGGTTTTTGGAAAGGCGGCCCTCGCGCCCAATGGAAAGATCTATGCTGCTATACCTGGGTCCAACACTTATCTCCATGTCATCCACAACCCTAATGCCAAGGGCGATTCTTGTCAGTTTGAGCAGCACGGACTTTTCCTGCCATACTCCTGGAACGTTAATGACATTGTGAACTTCCCTAATTTCCGCCTGGGCAAGAAGTTGGGCAGTGCTTGCGACACGGTGTACACGGGGGTGAAGGAGACCAGCGTGGGTATGGACATCCAAGTTTTCCCCAACCCTGCCTTTTCCCATGTCAATATTTCCCTCCTCGCACCCGCGCAAGGCCAATGGTCGCTCACAGATGTGTCCGGCAAGCGTGTCCAAGCCGGGACTTGGGAGGGCTTGAGCCTACAAATTGAGGTCGAGTCATTGCCGTCTGGGTTATACTTTTTTCAACTTCGAAGAAAGAACGGTAGCGTATATGCAGGCAAGGTGGCGGTGCAGCGAAAGCAATAATGGAGGCGATCCGCCAAGCCCCCTCACACTTTCGCCAACTCCCCCTTCAAAAAATCAATCACCTTAATCTCCGTCGGATCCACCTTCCTCAATTCAGCCAGATAGAACGACATCCAATCGCCCAAATGAACGAGCCACATCGCTTTTTCAATTTGCGACTTTCCTTTTGAATAAACTTCGATGGAGGTCTGGGTGTAATGTTCCACAATGTCTTTGTTAATGTCCGTACGGATGGAAGTACGGGCATAATCATCGTGGTTACGCAGCCAGATCACGGCCACGTCTGGGCGTTGGTCGCGCCAGCCCACCAGTTCGTTGTGGTTCATCTCGGGGATGACATGGTGCCAGCAAAGCATCTTGGCGTTCTCATTGATTTGTTGCCGCCAGCGTACGGCCACCGCTTCTGCATGGTCGGCGGTGTAGAGCACAGGCGTTTTTCCCAAGAGAAATCCCGCTATTTTGCGGGCGTGTTTTTGAATAGAGGCCTGGTCGCGGGTGAGGAGTTTTTGCGCAGCGGCTATGTTGCTCAGCAGTTTGCCGGGGATGAGTTTTGCCGCTCGGAACACGCCCAATTGAGCCACCACAGAGTAGCCAAGACAAGCGCGTGGGCTGCTCCAGCCGCCGGGGACTTGCACATAATCATAGCCGTGTTTTTTAGCCAGTTCGATGAGTTTGCCGCCGGAAGCAATGCAAACAATCTTGGCGCCTGTGCCAGTGAGTTGCTCGAAAGTGCTGAGCGTTTCTTCCGTGTTTCCGCTGTAAGAAGAGCAAATGGCGAGCGTGTGCTTGTTCACCCACGCAGGCGCCTGATAGCCTTTGCTGACCACGACCGGGAGTTTGCAAGACGTGCGCACAAAATCCTGCACAAAGCCACCGCCGATGCCGCTGCCGCCAAGGCCGGAGATAAAGACCGAGCGGAATGGGGAGCTGTGTTTTTTCAACGTGATTTTTTGGGCGATTTCGAGAGCCTCGCCCAGTTGGGCGGGGAAGCGGGCGATCATTTTATCCATCAGTATAAATGAGTGATTGAGTAATTGAGTGATTGTGCGGGGTAAACCCGCCTTCGTTGAAACTACTTGGATGGTAAACCCGCCTTCGCACTGAAGGGCTATGGCGGGTAAAGCCGCAAAAGTACACCGAAATAACTTTGGGAAAACGTTTGCGGACAGCGTCTGAACCGGGTAAATCGTTGTGAAAGACGTTCAACTAACTTTTGTCACATTATGAAAACACCTCTTATCCTTTTTGCCCTGCTCGCCGCAACAATGCTTCACGCACAATGGACACAACTGCCCATGCCTGAGGGGGGCGATATTCAATTTCTTGGAACTGCCCACAACCGTGTGTGGACGGAGTGCTCCGCTCGGAATTATTTTTCTGATGATCAGGGCTTGACGTGGAAGCGTTGGGCGCTTCAAGACACCCTTGATTTTATTAAAATGAACATCTCCAACGATGCCTTGATGGCAGTAGCGAAGAAGCGCAGCTCTGATTTTGATGAAACCATTTTTAAGAGTACGGATAACGGGGATACCTGGCAGGCAATTTTCTCTGATACCCTTCATAAGTATGGCATTGGGTATGCTTTCAGTGCGGGGGGGTACCTTTTTTTTGTGGACGTGGACAATAGCTTTGGGAGTCACCTTTATCGCTCCTCGGATCAAGGGAAAACATGGGACAATATCAATGTAGATGGGAATGGAACAGGCGATAAGCAGCTATCATCTGTGATCGTCGGCAACGATATTTTATCGGCCTGGATTGATATTGTTGATGGGATTGGCGATCCAACTTCTTACCAGGTAAAATCCACAGACTTTGGGCAAACATGGACAGGGTTTAATCTTCCCTATTTTTCAGGTGCTAACACGGTATCTGTGTTTGAAAATTGTTGGGTGGTAAAAGGAAGTTTCAATCCCCAACCAGCAACTATTTATGTCTCCTTTGATAGTGGCACAACCTTTACCCAAATCCCTAATGATCCATGCAAGTCTCGCCTATTCTTTGCCCCACCGAACAAGCTTTATGCTTATGACGACGACTGTATCTATCTCTTGGATCTTGCCCTGCAAAGCTGGCAACCCATACCCGTCCCACCGCTCCGTTTTTCCTTTTTCATTCAAGCCGAGAATGGCGTAATGTTGGTCGGTAGTCATGGCCCAAATGGAGTTTGGCGAAAGCCTGTGAATACTATTTCATGGTCAGCGGCCAACAACGGCCTTCAATCTTCTGGCGTGAATAAACTGGGGGCTCTCCACGATCACTTTTTCCTTGTAAATGAATCAGGGGTTCACAGAAGTACGGATAATTGCCAAACCTGGATGGATAAATCTCCACCAGAGTATGCATTTGACCTCCAATTTTGGGGAGACACCCTCTTGGCAACGAATTATGAAAAAATCTATTTTAGCGCAGATGAAGGAAATAATTGGTCCACGCTTTTCCAAACCAAACCCGTTTATGGCAAAATAAGAACCTCTGGTGATGCTATGTATTGCGCCATTCGAGTTGGGCTCAAACAAAATATCCTCTATACGCCAGACCGGGGAAGCACATCGAGCATTATCGTTCCGCCCCTTGCTTCGGTGGGCGCCTCTTTGCTGGATTATTTTGTTTTTCAGGGGAGGATTTGGGTAGTCATGGATATTGGCCAGGTTTTTTACTCGGACGATGCAGGGCAAACCTGGATTGGAAGTGTAGCTGTGGGTGACTGCAACTCATTTTTCAACCAGGGCGAACATTTCTTCCTGAGCGGCGAACAATTCTTTTATTCCCCGGATGGAGGCGTCACCTGGCTTACATCCCTGGGCATTCCGGCAGGGAAATTCATTACAAGTATCATAAACGACAAAAACGACCTGTGGTATGCAGCTGTAGGAGACTTGGGTTTATTTGTCAGCAATGACTTTGGAGCAAACTGGACTTTTTGGGAGAATCCGGGTTATCCGAAGGTCTTTTCGCTTTATTCGTTTGGAGATTTCCTCTTTGCCAGCCGTTATCCTACAGGACTTTGGCGGAGGCCTGTGATTTCTTCTCATACAACTACACCTCAACCAGACATGGTTTCGGATCTGATGATTTCGCCTAACCCAGCACAGCACGAGCTTGAAGTGGAATGGCCAACGGACACGCCACAGGGAAGCCCACTTTTTGTTTTTGATTTGACCGGAAAGGTTGTTTTGCAGACTATCAATGGCTATTCCAGTGCATTAAAATTGGATATTTCGGCTTGGCCTTCGGGCTTTTATATTGTAAAAGTTGGGAACCACCTAGCTCGATTCGTTAAAAATTGACAATACCCAAAATATTAGCAAGGATTAAAAATTTTGTTTGAAAAGATGTTGCTTTTAAAACTCTTTTGTACGTTTGCCTATCTTTTCAAAACAAAACTTGTCATAACTTATGGAACAACAAATCAACTGGTGGGCGCAAATCGTAGCTGCCCTCATGCCGATGGTAATCGGCTTCATCTATTACCATCCAAAAGTACTCGGCGGTGTGTGGATGCGGGCAAATGGCATGACCAAAGAAAGTATGGGAACTGGCCCCAAGCCTATTATGTACTTACTCGCAACCGTGCTGGCATTCATGCTGGCGTTTTGGTGTAGATTGCAATTTATGGACATTCACCAAACCTCCCTCAATTTCGATGGCACTCCGAAAGACTGGGTTACATACCGACATGGCATTGCTCATGGTATATTTTATGGTTTGCTGGTAGTACTGCCTATTGTCGGAACTAATGCCATTTTTGAGCGGCGCAGCTTGACTTATGTGCTTGTAAATGTCGGGTATTGGACCCTCACGCTGGCAGCAATTTGCGCCATCGTGTGCGGCTGGCGTTGATCATTTGTCTGTGTATTCCTGCCGTTGTTGGCGTCCTCGCTAAGGTTGTACGGAATGTTTGATCATGTCAGCCGCAGCGCGGCACAACGTCGGTAGAAATTAAGTTTTGGGTAGATTTGCAAGGTGCGTAGCACCGAAACACACGCCAAAAGTTCTGGTGCTACGCACCTTGACGCTTAATTATCGCCTTGATTTCTACCGACGTTACGCCGCGATGCGGCTTTTCCAAACATTCCGTACACCCCTAGCGTCCTCGCCAACAACAACGGCGAAGCTCAATTTCAAGTAAAATTATTCAGTTAAAGGCCATGCCACCACTTGCGACGTACCCCTTTTGATTTGACAAGTGAAGAAAAACAAATATTATTTGGTTATTCGGACACTGTTTTTCTACCTTTGCGCCCCTCGAAAAGCCCGGTGCTATTTCAAATAAGTAGCCGGGCGAGAATTTTCTCATTTAAATTTTCAATTTCACAACATGGCAGTCAAAGTTCGCCTGCAACGCAAAGGCCGTAAAGCCGCCCCATTTTACCACATCGTAATCGCCGATAGCCGTTCGCCCCGCGACGGTAAGTTCATCGAGAAGATCGGCACTTACAACCCACTCACTGTTCCTGCCGCCATCGAACTGAACCGCGAACGCGCTTCCCATTGGTTGAGCGTTGGCGCACAACCGACCGACACCGTGAACGCAATCCTCCGTTTTAAAGGCGTTTTGTACGCAAAACACCTGCAAAAAGGCGTGTCTAAAGGTGCATTCGACCAAGAAAAAGCCGATGAGATGTTGGCAAAATGGATTGACGAAAAAGAAAACCGCATTGAAAAACAACGCGAGGAAACAAAAGACGCTAAGAAGAAATTTGTGGCCAAAGTCGATGGAACAGCTAAAGTGAAGGTTAAGCCAGTACCCATCGT
>JACMMM010000803.1 GCA_014379065.1 Saprospiraceae bacterium | reverse complement strand
GGGAGCAATTCAAAGCCAATCGGTGCGGTGCGTACTTTTCGTTTGAGCCGCCGCAGGCAGCTTTCAAGAATTTCATTGTGGTCGAAAGCCAGATCCCCTACCTGGCTGATGTTATGCCATTTGGCAGATTGAGCAAAGGAGGCGGCCGTAACCGTGTAATTGCTGATCTTGATCAGGGTAATGTAGGCAACTGTGATCACCCGGCCTAATGGATGACGATTCACCGCACCAAAGGTCTTGACCTGTTCGAGGTATACCCCGCGTAAGCCGGTTAGTTGTTCCAGTACGCGTTCGGCAGCCGTGTTGAGGTCTTCGTTTGGATAGACCAAATCGCCGGGCAATGCCCATTTGTCCTTAAACGGGGCTTGCCCGCGCTGGATGAGCAGCACTTTTAAGTCTCCACCGTCAAAACCAAAGATAACGTTGTCGACAGAGAAAGCAGATTTAAAAAAAGACCCAACTTCGCCGGTGGTGTCCATATAGACAAGATGTTTTCGCGGCCAAAAGTAGAACTTATTGTCATTTTCACACCAAACCCTTTTGGTGGATTTTTTTGTTCTTGTGGGACGTTTTTTTAAAGAAAGAAACCCCGCTCGAAATCAGATCGAATTTTTTGAAATGATCGTACATTTGAGGGGCGTACCTTTGCCTGATTCCTAATCCTCCCATATTTGGCAAAATGGTTTCACTTGAGCTGCCAATAAAATTCCATATTGAAAACCTTCAAGCCGATTCATACTATGCAGATTGATATCCCAGCCCACATCGAAAAACTTCTTTTCCTACACGATGCGCTCGTTATCCCCGGTTTTGGGGGGTTTACTGCCACGCGTACCCCGGCTTCTACCGACTATGTAGGTGGCACGGTGAATCCTCCCGCAAAGACCCTTGCTTTTAGCGAAAACCTGACGATTGATGATGGTTTGCTTACAGCAGACATTGCTGATGCACATGGCCTTTCGACGGAAGACGCCGGCCGTGCACTGGAGGAATTTGTGGAAAAAATGCGCAACCTGCTCGATCAGCGTGAAATTGTAACATTGCCCGGCATCGGCAGGCTCTATAAAAACTACGTCCAGAAAATACAGTTCCTCCCTGATGCCACCAACTTCAATGCGGCCTCTTATGGCTTGCCGCCTTTGCAGTTTTCGCCCATTGCCCGTGCGCGCGAGGTAGAGCAAACGCCGACGCCCGCCCCGCCGTCTCCACTTGTGCCTCCCCCTATGCCACCGCCGCCCATGCCAGAGCCAACCTACGCTCCAGAGCGGTCTGGTGGTGGCTCAAACACTGGTACGGCCTTGGGAATTTTCTTGTTATTGGCCGCCCTTACGGCAGGTATTTGGTATTGGCAACATCGGAAAAAGGCCGCTGAACTCGAGCAGAACCCCGATGCCAATATCGCAAAAACAGAACAATCCAATAAAGACGAAAAATCTAAAACAGGCACGCCTCTAACTGAAGACCCTGCTGTTGCCCCAGTAGAAGACCCGGAAAAGGCTGCACAAGAATCTCTGGAAGCAAAGGAAAAGGAAGCCCGCGAAAAAGTAAACCTGGCCCGAAACGGACGCGAGTGCATCCTTATCATAGCATCGCTATCGGACAAAAACAACGCAGAAAAACTCCGCAAACTGCTTACCGACGAAGAATATCAAGAATACTATCAACAGGCCGGTAAGAAACACATTGTCGGCATCCGCTTTTTTTACCTCAAGCCCGCAGAAATTGAGGAAAAAAAGAAGGAACTCATGACGCTCACGGGGGTGACTTATATTGCGGTGAAAAAGAAATGATTGGGAATGTTTAGGGTTGAGAGTTTAG
>JACMMM010000802.1 GCA_014379065.1 Saprospiraceae bacterium | reverse complement strand
GTGGCATCCAGCCCCCCATCAATGACCGCGATCACGATGGTGTCGCCCGCAGGCGTGAGGCCGCCCGTGGTGATGTCCCAGGCTAGTTCGGCGTCCAGATCGGCATCCAACATGCCTCCGTTAGCGCCATTGTTCAAAAGATGCCACTCCTGAGAGAAATGCGGGTCGTCTGGAACGGTTCTGTTTTCGAGCAAATGGTTGAACTGTGCGCTGCGCACTTCGGGTTGTTCGCGAAGCCATTCCAACAGTTCTTGTTCTGATGCGTCAGAACGCAAAAGCCAGATATTGAGAAGATTGGAAATCTTTTCTATAGCGACTAAATCGGTATTTCGGCGGGTGAGCACGGCAGCATCTACCCCTTCAGGAAGCGATACTAAGAACTCGCCGGGGCGGTGCGGGGCGGTTTGTGCATCAGTTGTGAAGGACACCAGTAAGGTAAAGGAAAAAAATAACAGGGCAGCTCGGATCATCATCTTGGGGCAAAAGTACTGCCTGCAAAAGACCTCGTTAGGCCAATCTCAAAAGGAGTACAATTTTGGCAAAAATATATCCTTGCAGGATTCAGGACTTTTAAGCCATACCATCAGATAGAATATGCAAATTTAGACGCACATTTGCAGAAGCTTATAACATCAAACACCCGGCCTCTATTTTACCCGCTTGAAAACGGAATATGGGACAGCCGTTCGGAAGCTCGTCATCTAATGAAACGAACAATCAAATCATAATTAACATCCATTTCATGAAAGCAATCACCGCTTCCGAGGAAATCCTCGACAGCCTCGCCCGTCAAGTTTTGATGGTAGATTCCAACAACCAAAGCTTGATCCCAGGTTACAAGGACATCATCAACAATGGCCTGCCAAAACGCCACTTGCCGGCCAAAAAGAAGGTTTTGATCATTGGTGCCGGGATTTCCGGAATGCTGGCCGGAAAACTGCTCAAAGACGCGGGCTATGAGGTACAGATCCTCGAAGCCAACGACAGCCGGGTGGGCGGAAGGATCAAAACCTTCCACAAAACAGCTGACCACCAGCCATTCAAAGACCCCGAACAATACGCAGAAGCAGGGGCCATGCGTATTCCCAACAGCCACCCTTTGGTCAACGCATTGATTGACAAGATGGGTCTTGGTGCTGAAAAACAAAATTTTTACAATGTAGACGTCGCCAAAAACGACCCTACCCAAAAACTGTTTCAAACCTGGTACCGCACCAATGAAGTCCAGGCCCGGCAAAAAGACTACAACCACCAAAACTTGCCTGAAAAGGACAAGACCTTGGGTTTCCCGGTAAATGACCCGCGTTGGCTGGGCCAATCCGCCGGCGACCTGCTGACCCGCGCTTTTCAACCGCTCAACAATCTGATTGACAAATCCCTCAGCATCGAGCAACAAGTCGAAGGCTGGAAACAAATCATCGGGGAATACGACAACGTGAGTGTGCGCGATTTTCTGTTGACCAGTTTTGACAACGACGAAATCGCCATCCAATACGTAGGCACCTTGCAAAACCTGACCTCCCGCTCCTTCCTGAGCCTGTTGCACATGTTCATTGACTCCTTCTACATCAATCCCGGCGAAACGTATTGGGAAATCAAAGGCGGAAACTACCGTTTGCCCGAAGCATTGCTGCCGTATTTGCAAGAGAACATCGTTTTTAACGCCCGCGCTACCGAAATCCGTTGGCAAGACCTCAGCTCCTCTGAAAATGCAGGTTTCGAGGGCGTAAGCGTCAAAACAATCAACGAGCCGTCGGGCAAAAGCAATAAAGGCCGCGTGAGTACTTCACGTGTGGAACGGGAATTCACCGCCGACTACCTGCTCGTAACCGTCCCGTTCTCCAGCCTCCGATTCGTGGAAACCAAACCCATGTTCAGTTATCACAAACGCCGCGCTATCATCGAGTTGCACTATGATTCGGCCACCAAGGTGCTGCTGGAATTCAGCGAACGCTTTTGGGAATGGGATGAAGCGACCTGGGAACAAAAGATTGGCGGAAAATACCGTGGGCACAATTCCGTGGGCGGCGGTTCGGTGACCGACAACCCTAACCGCAACATCTATTTCCCCAGTCACCCGGTGGCCGACGGCAATGGTGGCGTGGTGCTGGCCTCGTACTCCTGGGCCGATGATGCCGTCCGCTGGGATTCCATCCCTGACGAAGACCGTTATTCCCACGCCCTTCAGGGAATCATTGACTTGTATGGAGAAGGCGTTCGACCATTTTATACGGGTCATGGAACAACCCAAAGCTGGGTGCGGGATTACTATGCAATGGGCGAGGCTGCGGTGTTTGCACCCGGAGAAATCACCGAACTCCATCCCTGGATTCCCATCCCGGAAGGCAACGTGTTTTTTGCTGGCGAACACACCTCCTTGAAACACGCCTGGATCGAAGGAGCTTTGGAATCAGCTATCCGTGCTTCCTTGGAAATTCAGGAAGCCGGATAGCAACCAAAACATCCAATCAAACGATTCATTACCTATACCCTATTATGAAAAAATATACCGTCGCCGATTACCTGCACCACCGCCTTGCAGAGCTCGGCCTTACACACCTGTTCGGCGTGGCCGGCAACTATACCGCTCCCCTGCTCGATACAATCCTCGCCGACCCCGACTCGAAAGTCGCTCTCGTGAATATGCCCAACGAACTTTGCGCCGGGTACGCCGCTGACGCCTATGCCCGTATAAAAGGCATCAGCGCGGTGGCAGTCACTTATAGCGTGGGGTCTTTTCACCTCTTGAATCCGATTGCCGGAGCCTTTGTAGAACAGATTCCTATCGTGGTCATCAATGGCTCACTCACCAACAAAGAGTGGATAAACGTGGGCCAAATCGGCCTGATTTATTCGCACAGTTTGAGTGACCCGATGAGCAACCTCAATGTGTTCCGGCAGGTGACCATTGCTGCGGAACGCATTTCCAACGGCATAGAAGCGCCGTTTCAGATTGATGCAGCGCTTTCGGCCTGTGTTTCGCGCAGCGGGCCGGTTTATCTGGAAGTCCTGGAGGATGTTTGGCGTGCTACTTGCCAGCCGCCGGCTGCGCCACTGCCCATCGGCCAAAGCTATGTGACCAATACAAGCAACGAATCCACCCTTGCCCAGGCCTTGGAGGCCACTAAAGATTTGATCCTGAAATATCAAGACCCCTTCTTTTGGGTAGGATCCGAGG
>JACMMM010000801.1 GCA_014379065.1 Saprospiraceae bacterium | reverse complement strand
TGCTGCCCGAATCATGGTCGCGTAGGCGAAACACGAATTCGCCATCGAGTCGGTGACTCCAGCCTGTGAAGGCTCGGGCGGCTTCTTTCACGTCATCTTCTGTATAATTCCCGCGCCCCAAGGTGAAGAGTTCCATCACCTCCCGGGCGAAGTTTTCGTTCGGGTGCTGCTTTTTGTTTTGCTGGTTGTTGAGGAACGAAATCATGGCGCCGGATTTTGACACCTCGCGCAGCAAGTCGGCGAAATTCCCGAGAGCATGTTCGCGCACCACGGTTAAAAGTTGCTGCTGATACAAAATATTGATGTTTCGGCTGGCGAAGTGCCCGTGCCAGAAAAGCGCCATCTTTTCGCGCAATTGTGCCTTGGAATGCGTCATTTCCTCCAGCCAAAGCAGGTTGAGGTTTTGCAAATCTTCCCGACTTTGCTTGCGGATCTGGCGTTTTTGCTCCTTGTCGAGGTCGCGCTTTTCCATTTTTCCAAGTTCGCCTACGCCCATCAAGATGCCCTTTATTGTTCCGTCCACCACATCAAAATGCTGAGGTACGGGCAAGGACTCGTCACGCAGTTTAGGCCACCAGGTTTCAGGTGGAAGCGCAGCCCAATTTTCCCAACTTTTGGTGCGCGGGCCGAATCCGAAGCGCCAGAGGAGATGTTGTAAATGCATATTTGTGGATGTGTGGATTCGGGGATATGGTGATTTGAGGTGCGAACGCTTGGGTTTCCTGTTTGCGAAAAAACGATTTTTTGGGGCGGCTAATAGACAGAGCGCAACGAATAACGTTTAAGCCTTAACGCTTTTTTAAAGCCAGCGTATCTTTGGCGCGTTGAGTCAAATCCCCCCCTCCTCCGCTCCTGCCCGCCAAGTCTCGGCAGGCGGGAAAGCTTCGGCGGGTAAAAAATCACCGCATCACCACATCCCCTCCTTCGCAAAGCTTCGGCGGGTAAAAAATCATCAGACTGTGAAAAACATAGCCATCCTCACTGGCGGCGACTCCGAAGAGCGCGTCATTTCCCTCAAAAGCGGTCAAGTGGTGCATGACCACCTGCCCAAAGACCGCTACCGATGTTTCCTCATTGACATCCAAAAAGCCGACTGGCGTGATCTTGGCTCTGGCACGCAGGTGGTCAAAAACGATTTCTCGCTGACCTTGAACGGTGAAAAAATTCGATTTGACTGTGCTTTTGCTGCCCTGCACGGCACACCGCTCGAAGACGGCAAAATGCAGGGCTACCTCGAAATGCTCGGCATCCCCTACACGTGTTGCAATGGGTATGTGAGTGCCCTAACTATGAACAAGCACAACACCAAAATGCAAATGTCGCAGTACGGCAACCGTATTCCCATGGCAAAATCAGTGCTGCTCCATCGCGGTGAAAAGATTGACAAGGAGCAGTTTGAGCCGCTTGGATTGCCGCTTTTTGTAAAGCCAAATACCCACGGCTCCAGCTTCGGGGTCAGCAAGGCAAAGACGATGGAGGCACTTCTGCCTGCCATCGAAGAAGCATTTCGTTTTGACAAAGAAGTCGTGGTGGAGAGTTTTTTGCCTGGAAGGGAATTCTCGAATGGCGCGCTGCAGGTGAACGGCGATGTAGTGGTTTTGCCCGTTACCGAAATCATCCCAGACGACGAGTTTTTTACCTACGCAGCCAAGTACGAGGGCCGTTCAAAGGAAGTCACGCCCGCCGAAATCTCAGAGACGCTTACGTTGCAATGTCAGGTTCAATCGCGCTTCCTCTACAACGCCCTGCAATGCCGGGGCGTGGTGCGTTTCGACTACATTTTGGTGGGCGATACCTTTCACTTTTTGGAGGCCAACACGATTCCGGGCATTTCGCCTGCCAGTATTGTGCCGCAACAAGCGCTGGCTTATGGCTGGGGCTTGGGCGAGTTCTTTGCGTTGCTGATTGAGGAAGCGGGTGAGAAATTGGAATATTCGGATATTGAGTGACTCAAACAGCCTCTAAGAGATTGAAAACCAATACCCTAATTTCTCAATAAGCGCAGCAAATACTCCCCGTACCCGCTTTTCAAGTACTTGTGGCCAAGGCTTTCCAGCCCTTCGTCGTCAATGAAGCCCATTTCCCAAGCGATTTCCTCGATACACCCGATTTTCATCCCTTGACGGTCTTCGATGGCTTGCACGAACTGTCCGGCTTGCATCAATGACTCGTGTGTGCCCGTGTCGAGCCAGGCATAGCCTCGGCCCATCACGCGGACTTCCAGGCGGCCTTGTTCGAGATAATGGCGGTTCACATCGGTGATTTCGTATTCTCCTCTTGGACTGGGTTTAAGGTTTTTGGCTATTTCAACGACTTGGTTATCATAGAAATAAAGCCCTGGCACGGCGAAGTGGCTCTTGGGTTGGGCAGGCTTTTCCTCGATGCTGATGGCCTTGAGGGTTTTGTCAAATTCCACCACACCGTAGCGTTCTGGGTCGGCTACTTGATAGGCGAAAATGATGCCGCCGGAAGGGTTAGCGCAAGAGCGCAACATCTCCCCCAACCCTGCTCCGTAAAAAATATTGTCACCCAGAATCAGCGATGCCGGGTCGCTTCCGATGAACGGCGCACCCAGCACAAAGGCTTGGGCGAGGCCGTTGGGCTCAGGTTGTTCGACGTATGAAAAGTTCATGCCCAGTTCGCTGCCATCGCCAAAAAGTTGCTGGAATTTGGGCAAGTCATAAGGCGTAGAAATGATGAGCACGTCGCGGATGCCAGCCAGCATGAGCGTGCTGAGCGGGTAATAAATCATCGGCTTGTCGTACACTGGCATGAGCTGTTTGCTCACAGCGAGGGTGAGGGGGTAGAGGCGTGTGCCGAGGCCGCCAGCGAGGATGATGCCTTTCATGGGTGAGAGACGTGAGAGATTGAGAAAGGTGAGAGATTACGGAAAGTAGCGATAAATTTCTTTTCGGTGCAGTACACGCATGAAAATGAGAGTGTCATCCTCGAGTTTCACTCCTATTCGATAATCCCCAATGCGAATACGATAATATTGGTCGTAACCTTCCAATTTGGCGAAATGAGGGATTTCATCGGGAGCGTCAATTGTCGCCACAAACTCAAATGCAAGTGTCTTGATTTTTTCAAAGAAAGGAGTGCCCTTTAGCGCCTTCAAGTCCTTAATGAAGCGAGTGGAGTATTCAATGGTCATCGGCTTCAAGAAGGGCAAGTGCTTCTGCTTTTGAGTAACGAGGCTCGTTTTCGGCTTCCAAAATAGCCTGACCTAAGCCATACTCTTCGAGAAGTTGAATTAACCTCTCATAGCGGTCAATAGGCAGCACAACGTATTCCGGCTGACCTTTTGAATCCAGAATTACCTGTTCGTTTTCTAATGTGGACTCTGTGTGCATTGTTTAGTCAAATTTTTTACAAAAGTAGCGACTTCTTACGAAAGCAAGCTTCACACCTAAACCTGACTACCAGCCTTACCCCGGCTTCAAAAAATCCAGATAGTTTTCTGGGTTAATAACGTCAAAACTTGCATGGGGATAGGTTTTAATAAATGGCAAAGGAGGTCGGGTATTTTTGGCAGGATTCCATTTGAACTCATAAGCATGAAGTTGGCCGTCATAGTCCTCCAGATAATCTAACTCTTGTTGACGGAGTGTTCTCCAGAAATAATTGCTGCCATAAAAGTTGTGGAAGTAATTGCGCTTCACCCGCTCGCTAACCAAAAAATTTTCCCATAGCCCACCAATATCATTGCGCATTTCCAAGGGGCGGAAGTCACCTATAATAGCATTGCGAATACCATTGTCGTAAAAATACACTTTGCGCGTCTTTTTCAACTCAGTATGCAGATTGCGGCTGAATGCCTGCAAACGAAAGACAATGAATGATTTTTCTAGCAGGTCAATATACCGTTGTACCGTGCCCACATCACTGCCCACTGTTTCGGCAAGTTTGAAATAAGACGTTTCTGAACCGATTTGTAGTGCGAGAGCTTTCAACAACTTATCGAGCAATTCAGGCTTGCGAAGTTCCTGGAATGTAAAAACATCTTTGTATAAATAGCTGGCCGCCAATTGGTTTAGCACATCACGCTCAACGCCAGGATTGGTCACTACGGCTGGGTACATTCCGAACATCATGCGTTGCCGGAGGTGACGGCTTTCTTCAAACGCTCCATGATGCTGCGCCAATTCGTAAGACGAAAACGGCAGCAAGGTGTATTCCCACTTGCGACCAGTGAGCGGCTCATTAATTTGGTTGGATAACTCGAACGAGGATGAACCGCTCACCAGTAAACGAACGTGCTTGATTTGGTCTGTAATGATTTTGAGCGTCAAGCCGATGTTTTTAACGCGCTGCGCTTCGTCAATCAGCAACAGTTCGGCATCACCTACCACGTTCAGTAGATTGGGCAGCATCTGCACTTCGAGCCGCAACCGAACCGACGAGTCATCACAGTCAAGCCGTCGAATGCGCAAGGTGCTGTGCTGCGCTATTTCATCCATAATGGTGGATTTGCCTGACTGGCGCGGCCCTAGCAGGATAACAGCTTTGCCCGGAGTGATTTTCTCTTCAACGGTTTTGAGCAATACCCGGTTGATAAACATAGTGGATGAATTTTCTCACAAAAATAGGAATTCCGTGGTTATAATCGAAAAATATACAGTTTTTTTTCGATTATAACCACGGAATTTACAAAGAATGATTCACGAAATCCGACTCCAAACCCGCGCATCCTTCCCTTCCGAAGCCAAATGCTGCCGCAAACGCAAATGCACCAGTATCGTTAACTCAAAGTGCTTTTTCCAACCTGCATTTTATCCGCAGGCAACCATTTTGCCAGAACCAAGTCATAAAATAAAATTTTTACCATGAAAAACAACCACATCCTTTTTCTACTCTTTTTACCATGCTTTGCATTTGCCCAAGCCCGGCACGATCTCAAAGTTGACCTGTTTCAAGGGTTTTTGCGCACAGCCAATTTATCCTACGAAGCTACTCCCAGCAAACATTTTGGAGTGGAATTGGGTTTTGGATACGAGTGGGGGAAAGTTGGTTTTTTCACCGGCGCATCCCCTATTGAAGATATATATCAGTCCTATGGCCAAAATGTTGGGCATGTATCTATTATGGGCAAGTACTATCCCTCCAAACGCGCTAATGGCGACCGCTGGTTTTATGGTGGCTATTTCAATGAAAAATTTGAGATAAAGCGGGACCCTGATTATGCGATTGCATATGAGAACTTATTTGGCCGTAAACCCCAAAACAAACAAAACCTTTGGAGTGGATTGGGGGCTACTGTAGGATTCAAGAGGGTTTACCACAGTAGATTGATTATTGAACTGGGTTTTTCCACTGAATTTAATGTCGCTGCTTTGTTGGCCTCTAAGGATGAACGAACCTTTGATTTTGGAGGTAGCATCCAACTGAAAGTGGGCTACCGAATTTTGGCGCCGAAAGAAGAAAAAAGTCTGGAAAAATAGGGAAACTTAAGAAATTCGACTCCACACCCGCGCATCCTTTCCTTCTGAAGCCAAATGCTGCCGCAAACGCAAATGCTCGGGCATGGCCAATGAAGGGTCTTTTTCCAAAATTTGCGCCGCAATTTCGCGGGCAGCGGCAAGGATTTGCCCATCGCGGGCAAGGTCGGCAAGCAGGAATCGGAGCATCCCGCTTTGTTGTGTGCCTTCTATATTGCCCGGGCCACGAAGCCGTAAATCTGTCTCTGCGATGACGAAGCCGTCGGTGGTTTGCACCATGGTTTGGATGCGCTCGCGCCCTTCGTGGCTGAGTTTGTGGCCGGTCATCAGAATGCAATAACTTTGGTCGGCGCCGCGCCCAACGCGGCCGCGCAACTGGTGGAGTTGCGAAAGCCCGAAACGTTCCGAGTTTTCAATGACCATCACCGAGGCATTTGGCACGTTCACGCCTACTTCGATGACCGTGGTGGCCACCATGATCTGGGTTTCTTTTTTGATAAAACGCTGCATCTCAAAGTCCTTGTCGCCCGATTTCATTTTGCCGTGTACAATAGAAATCTGGTATTCCGGTGCCGGGAAATCACGACTCAGCGCCTCAAAACCAGACATCAGATTTTGCAAATCTATCTTCTCCGTTTCCTCGATCATCGGGTAAACGACATATACCTGACGGCCTTTGGCAATCTCCTCGCGCATAAAACCCTGCACCCGCAGTCGGTGGTGCTCGGTTTTGTGCATGGTGGTGATGGGCTTGCGGCCGGGCGGTAATTCGTCAATGACCGACACATCCAAATCGCCATATAAAGTCATGGCAAGCGTACGCGGAATCGGCGTGGCCGTCATTACGAGTACATGCGGCGGGCCTCCCGGATTTTTCGCCCACAATTTGGCGCGTTGTTCCACCCCAAAGCGGTGCTGCTCGTCTATTACGCTGATTCCCAGATTTTTGAACTGTACCCAATCTTCGATGAGCGCATGAGTGCCGAGCACGATGTGCATTTCGCCCGAGGCGAGTTGCGCCAAAATGGCCTCGCGTTTTTTGCCTTTTACTGAGCCGCTGAGGTAACCGACGTTGACGCCTAAATCGCCCACGAGTGCCGTGATGCCTTCAAAATGCTGCTGTGCCAAAATCTCGGTCGGAGCCATCATACAGGCTTGATGTCCATTGTCCAAGGCCATCAACATGGTCATCAGCGCGACCACCGTTTTGCCAGAGCCGACATCGCCTTGCACGAGGCGGTTCATGTGTTTGCCAGAAGCCACATCAGCGCGAATTTCTTTGAGCACCCGTTTTTGTGCGCCGGTGAGTTCAAAAGCCAGTTTTTCCTGATAGAACTGATTGAAAAAATTGCCGATTCTGGAGAAAACAAAACCCCGCATGGTGTCCTTGCGGCGGGTGCGAACTTGCAAGAGCCGAAGTTGGAGGAAGAACAATTCCTCGAATTTCAAGCGACGGGTAGCGGCGTCGAGTTCGGCCTGGGTTTCAGGGAAATGAATATTGTTCAAAGCCTGCCAGCGGGGCATGAGCCGGAATTGTGCTCCTAAATAATCGGGCAAAGTTTCCGGCAAATCCGAAGCAGAAAGGCCGTCCAATAAGGTTCGGATGAGTTTGCGTAAACCCTTGGCATCCAAGCCTTTTTGGGTTAATTTATCCGTTGTGGGGTAGACGGGATCGAAGTTCTTCGCTTTAAGCGCATTGTCCGGATTTGCCTCCTCCATCTCCGGGTGCGGAATATTGAACTTCCCGTTGAATTCGCTGACCCGACCAAACACGATGTACTCCTTGCCCACCGAAAGGCTTTTTTCAAGCCATTGTACGCTCCTGAACCACACGAGTTCCATGATACCCGTTTCGTCGCGCAGGGTGCCGACGAGGCGTTTGGCCTTGCCTTCACCAAGGGTTTCGAGTCGGCGGAGTGTGCCGCGCAGCTGCACGGTTTCGCCCTCGTTGTGTACGTCGCGGATGCGGTGGAATTTCGTGCGGTCAATGTACCGAAAGGGGAAATGGAACAACAGATCGCGACAAGTAAAAACCCCCAACTCAGTCTTAAGCGTGTCGGCGCGTTGCGGGCCTACGCCTTTGAGGAATTCGATGTTGGAGTCGAGGTTGGGCATTGGTTTGTCAGTAGATGGTTTTGAGGCGAAAAACTAAGCGTTAAGAATCAGCAACCTATCAACAATCTTCTTTTCCCGTAGGGAATCCCTGTTTATAGAGGATCGAATATGCATTTACTAACCCCATACGGGTAGGGTTGATTGATTCTAAAATTGTTCCGTTCTTTGACAAAAATTGGCGAATATGACTTACAATCTACAAGAATTTGTGAGCATGCTGGACGATCCACGGCGCGGTCAAGGGCAGC